>NZ_JASCPP010000049.1:0-46625 GCF_029959745.1 Pseudomonas sp. PS01298
GCGTTGGGCTGCGTAGCAGCCCCAGCACGATAAATGCGTTGCTTCAGGTAAACCGAGTTGGCAGGTTTTGGGGCTGCTACGCAGCCCAACGCGGGGCAAGCCCGCTCGCCACACAGAATATTCCGACAGGTTTTCAGCCGGACGCTCAACGCGCCATGACGTTAACCACTACATGCAAAATGAACGCAGGGCCGTAACAAGGTTTCCCCTGCTCATCCTCGATTCTCCAGACTGAAGCCACCGTACACGTCTCCCTGGGTGCTGCAAACTCCACACTGATACGCACCGGCTGGCCCGGCAGCGTATCGGCAATAGGGAGCTCGCTGTGCAGGCTACGCAAATGAATATCCATCACAACCTCCAACTGGCCTTGTGGATCTGCGCGCCGGGCAATCACATATTCCCTGTCAACACGCACCAGTCGTCGCCCGCGCCAGGGTCGTGTGCCCAAGTTCTGAATCTCCCAGGTTTTCTGAAAGACTTCCCCCGGCAACACGACGGTTTGATCAGGCGTCGTGACATCGGCATTGAACACCGCAACGTCCTCCGGATCATCAATACCTGCAGCCCGATTGGTGGTAGCCATTGAGCACGCATAATCGGGCGCGCCTGTCAGGTCAGCGAAGTAGCGAAACAGCAGCAAGGGAGAAACCTGCAATGCCTTTGCCAGCTTGATCAGCGTACGCACCGACGGGTCCGTGGAGGCTCCAGCCGCTAGACCGTACAGGTAGGTTCTGGAAATTCCCGCCTCCTTGGCCAGCGCAGTCAGGGGCTTGCCCAACTCGCGGCTGCGCCGTGCAACCAGTGACCTGAGGGTATCTCGCGTTCTTATATTCATACGAAGTTTGCGGTTCCCATTTTTAGGTGAACGTCATTTCTTTGTCCGCCAAAAAAGACAATCTGTCCGCCGCCACGTGTCTTGAACCCTGCACACTCGCCACCTGCTGGCGATGTTGTGAAGGACATGGATGGGGCACTTTTAGTCGGTCATATCCAGTGTCGTAGTTTCTCGCATGCTTGCGAACCTAGTGTTTGTTGCATTCCTTTACATCTACCTTTGGATATAGCCATGAACCACATCAAAGCGTGCTGTGAATCCGTTGCTCAAACAGGATTTGGCACCCTGCAAATATCAGAAGCGATGCTGCTGGATTACAAAAAAATCGTTGATGGATACTCCGCAATATCGCCAGCCACCAAGGCCTCGTTTTCCTTCGCGAAAGACACCGATGGATTTTTCCCCTTTGGCGCTGAGTACTCGAGCCTCGAGGATCAGCCGGACTTGTGTGAGCGATTTTGTTATTGGCCTGCGCACTCATCAAAACGAAGAGCTTTTGAATTCACACAAAGTGAATTTTTTGCCGCTGTTAATGCTTTTGAACAACAGATCAGCGAGCTTGCCCAGGAATTGATGGACGGAATTTGCGCGGAGTTTGGAGCTACTTCGTTGAACTCTTTGCGTGCAGCGTCCTATTTGCAACTGTGTGTCTATGGAGCCAATTCCGGGTCGAGTCAGCGACATGAAAAGCGCCATACCGGTTTCGGTAATCAACCCCTCCCATTGAACTGATACCCAAGCGGTCGAGCACTTCATGACTCCAGACCTCAACGCCTTTTATCTCGAAGGTCTTCTACTGGGCATCGGACTGTTCGCCGCTCCTGGACCGAAGGACACCCTGGTTATTCGCCAGGGTGTCAGTCGCAGCCCTGTCTGGGGAGTGGTGGCGGTATGCGTGTTCGCCGATATCATCCTCATCGCTCTTGGGGTCATGGGCTTGGGCTCGTTGCTTGGCAGCAAGCCAGGTTTGGTGGCGTTCCTGCTGCTGTCGGGAGCGGCTTATCTGTTGTGGTTTGGCTGGCAGCGGTTATTGGCGTGTGTGCGTAACCAGTCGATGCCAGACACTCGAAGCAACCTCACCTCACAACGGGGATTGCTGCGCACGGCGGTGATACTTGGATTTGCCAATCCGTATGCCTGGCTGGATACCGTGGTGCTGATTGGCTCTATTGGTGCGGCAAAGCCCGTCAGCCAACAAGCATTCTTTGCCGGCGGAGCAATGACCGCGTCGCTGATATGGTTTGTGGTTTTGGCGTTGGGATGCCAGCGGTTGACGGGGCTATTTCGTTCGGCAAAGGTCTGGCGTTTGCTGGACGCGGGCGTGGTGATTTTGATGGTGTACCTGGCGGGTATGCTGATTGCTGATTTTCATCTGCTGCAGCGTCTCTGAAAGGGAAAGCGCCCTCACCCCAGGGGCCTTTCATTTCTCATGGAGAAGGCGCAGCTCAGGCCAACCCGGACTCCACCAGCAGCGCCTCCAAACCCATCAAATCCGGCACCTTCGCCACATGCTCGCCCACCTGCACCGCTGCCAGTTCCAATGGGCACAGCGGCACATCGACATAACTCAACTGGCTATCGAGCTTGTAAGAACGCGGAATTCCCTGAATCACCAGCGCAATAAACTTCAACGTCGGCCGCCCGCCCAAGGCGTTCAACACCACAATGCGCGAGCGCTCTCCCGTCACGATGGCCTCGCCGCATACCGCTTCGAAGCTGATCAATGGCAATTGCCGATCACGCCACGTCACTTGCCGCAAATACCATGGCGGCGCATCGCTGGCCGGTTCGCCGCGTTGGAAGTCGATCAGCTCGGCGATGGCGACGTTGGGCAGCACCAGGTGGCGGTCGGCCAGGGGCAGGAGCAGGCCGGTGAGTTGGCTGGCGCGGTGGTCAAGCATGGGACTTGCTCCAATAGGCGATGCTTTCCAGCAGCACCGACTCTTGATACGGCTTGCCGAGGTAGTCGTTGACGCCAATCGCCATGGCGCGGTCGCGGTGTTTCTGGCCGGTACGCGAGGTGATCATGATGATCGGCAGCCGCATCAGTCGCGGGTCGTTACGCACCTGGATGGCCACCTCGAAACCGTCCATGCGCGGCATTTCGATGTCGAGCAGCATCAGGTCCGGGGTGTGTTCTTCGAGCACGGCGATGGCGTCGATGCCGTCTTTGGCCGTGAGCACGTTCATGCCGTTGCGTTCCAGCAGGCGGCTGGTAACTTTGCGCACGGTGACCGAGTCGTCCACCACCAACACCAGCAGCGGGCGCTTTTTCAGCGGGTCGTTGAGGATCAGTGGCGCATCAACCGTCTGCGCCGGCAACGCCGGTTGCCGCGCGCGGATATGCGCGAGCAAATCGATGATCAGCACCACGCGGCCATCCCCGAGGATGGTCGCCCCGGACAAGCCCTGCACCCCGGCAAACTGCGGGCCCAGGCCCTTGACCACAATCTCGCGCGTGCCGGCCATGGCATCCACGTGCACCGCCACGCGGCGCTCGTTGCACTGCACCAGTAGCACCGGCACCGGCTGGTACTGGCCGAGCAATTTCGGACGGGCAACGGTGTGTAGCAGGTCGCCGAGGTAGAACAGCTCGTAGCGCTGGCCGGCGTATTCGTAGCGCGGCGGGTCTTGCTGATAGTGCCCGGCCAACTCGTGCGGCAGCACGCGCACCAGGCCCTCGATGGTGTTGAGCGGGATCGCGTATTGGTCGTCCGCGCATTGCACCATCAGCGCGCGGTTGACCGACACGGTGAAGGGCAGGCGAATGCGAAAGTGCACGCCCTCGCCCGGCGTCGAATCAATGAACATCGAGCCGCCGAGTTGACGCACCTCTTCATGCACCACGTCCATGCCCACGCCACGCCCGGAAATTTGCGTGATTTTTTCCGCCGTGGAGAACCCCGGCTGCAGGATGAACTGCAAGACGTCGCGGTCGCTGATCTCTTGATTGGGATCGAGCAGGCCACGCTTGATCGCCTTGCGCCGCACCGCTTCGAGGGGCACGCCGGCGCCGTCGTCGCGCATGTCGAAGACGATGTCGCCGCCTTCGTGGGTCAGGTCCAGGGTGATGCGCCCCTTCTCCGGCTTGCCGGCGGCCAAGCGTGCGTCGCGGGATTCCAGGCCATGGTCGACGGCGTTGCGCAGCATATGTTCGAGCGGCGCGGCCATGCGCTCCAGCACGTTGCGGTCCATCTCACCCTCGGCATTGCCGACGATGAATTCCACGTCCTTGCCCAGCTCGCCCGCCACCTGGCGCACGATGCGCTTGAGGCGCGGCAGCATGCGTTCGAACGGCACCATGCGCGTGCGCATCAGGCCTTCCTGCAACTCGGTGTTGATGCGTGCCTGTTGCTGCAACAGGTCGTGGGCGTCCTGGTTGCGGCGTTCAAGCGTGTCCTTGAGGTCGAGCAGGTCGGAGGCCGATTCAGAGAGTGCGCGGGACAATTGCTGCAACTGTGAATGGCGGTCCATTTCCAGCGGGTCGAATTCTTCATACCCCAGGCGCTCGGCCTCGGCCTGCTGGCGACTGAGGATGCGGCCCTGGGTCTCGGTGTCGAGGCGGCGCAGTTGGTCGCGCATGCGCTCGATGGTGGTTTCCACTTCAGTCAGAGCGATACGCGCGTCGTTGACCTGCTGCTCGATCCGGCCACGAAAAATCGAGGTTTCACCGGCGAGGTTGACCAGGTCGTCGAGCAGGTCGGCGGAGATTTTCACCATGTCCGCAGCGGGGTCTACCGCGGCTTCGACCTTGCCCGCCGGCAATGCCACCGGCACCACCGGTTCGTCGCTGGGGTGCACGAGGCTTTTGATGCGCTCGATCAGCTTGTCCACCGAACCCACCGGCAGGCCATCGGCGACCGCATCGATCATCTGCGCCAGGCGGTCATGGCAGCCTTGCAGCAATGCAAACAACTCGTCAGACGGCGCCAGCAAGCCGGCGGACAGACCCTCGTAGAGAAACTCCAGTTCATGCGCCAGATCACCAATCGGCCCGATCTCGACCATGCGCGCGCCACCCTTGAGGGTGTGCAGGTCGCGCAGCAGGGTTTCGACCTCCTGGCGATTGTTCGGCTCGGCCTGCCAGCGCAGCAAGGCGCTGCCGGAACTGTCGAGAATGTCGGCGGCCTCTTCAAGGAAGATATCCAGCAACTCCGGGTCGGCGCTCGAGGTTTCAGCGGCCTGCGCAGCGGCGGAGGACGTACCGCCCTGGCGCAGCGCGCGCACCTTGGCGATCAACTCGGCGCTGTCACTCAGGGGCTGATGGTGTTGCAGCTCTTCCAACTGCAGCGCCAGGCGTTCATGACTGGCCATCAGTACTTGGGACAGCTCGGGGGAGTAGCTGTAGCGACGGTCCACCAGGCCTTCGTAAAGGCATTCCAGCTCATGGGCCAGGTCGCCCACCGGGCCGATTTCGGCCATCCGCGCGCCGCCCTTGAGGGTGTGCAGGTCGCGCTGCAATGAGGACAACGGCGCCGCGCTGTCGGGCTCCAGCAACCAGCGCTTGAGGGACTGCCCGGCGCTGTCGAGGATATCCACCGCCTCTTCCAGGAAGATCTCGACGATCTCGTCGTCGATGGCGGTGTCGTGCTCCAACTGCTGCGTCGCGGCGCCCAGTTCGGAGATGCTCAGGGTGCGGCTGCCGTCACTCTTGATCAGGCCGGTGGCGGACGGGTCGAGCGCCTCATCCAACAGTTCGCGCAGCGCCTCGACCCGTGCCGGCGCCGGGTTGATTTCCTGCCCGGCGGCCAGTTGGTCGAGCATGCTGATCAACGCTTCATGGGCCTGCTCGGCCTCCTGGAAAAACCGCTCGCTGACCGCCAGGCTGCTCTCTTCCACGGCGCCATACAGGTCGAGCAAGGCTTCACACAGTTCGTCGATGGCGTGCAGGTCGGCGACGTGCGCGCCCTCGCCCAGCGTAGTCAGTTCGTCGAGCAGCGCGGTGAGCTCCTGGCGTTCGCCGGGGTGCTGTTGCCAGCGGCGCAGCAGGCTTTCGGCGTCCAGCAGGATGTCCATGCCCTGGGCCAGGAAGTTGGCGATCAACTGCGGGTCGCGCTTGATGCGCAGGCCGGTGTTGGGCGCGTCGAGCAGCGCTGCGAGCTGTTGATCGAGCAGGCTTTGGGTCCGATTGATCAGGTCCTGCGCGCCCTGGATCGGCGCCAGGGGATCGCTAAGGCGGCGCAGCCCGCGCTGGAACAGGCCCTCGGCTTCGAGCAGCAACTCCACTTCGTCCAGGTCCAGTGGCAGGCGGTGCGCCTTGTACTCGCGGGTCAGGTGATCGAGTGGACGCGCCAGCTCAGCGATAGGCAGCACACCAGCCATGTAGGCGCTTCCCTTGAGGGTATGCAGGGCGCGCTGCAATTCATCGCTGACTTGCAGCGGCACATGCTCGGCGGCCTCTTGCAGGAAGTGGTTGAGGCTCTCCAGGTGACTCTGGGCTTCGTTGCGGAAGATCTCCAGCAGCATCGGGTCATGGGCTTCGGCAACCGGCGCCTGCGCACCGCTGGCCAAGGCGTGGGCGCGAGCGGCCAGGGCGTCGACAGCATCACGCTGGTGCTGGTCGTCGGTAGCAAAATCGGCGATCAGTTCCGGCAGCAAATCCACCGCCTCGTCCAGCACCTGTTGCACCTCGGGGCCGAGCGCCACGCTGCGCTCCAGCACGCGGTTGAGCAGGTTCTCCACGGCCCAGGCCAGCTCGGCCAGCACCAGCGCGCGCACCATGCGGCCGCTGCCCTTGAGGGTGTGGAAGGCGCGGCGCATTTCGCCCTGGGCGGTTTTATCGGCGCTGTTGGGCAAGGAGCGGTGCAGCACCTCAAGGACTTCGTCGGTTTCTTCGAGGAAGACCTCACGTAGCTCGTCGTCGATCGGTTCCTCATCGGCCGGCGGCGGCAGCAGGCTGCCGGGACGCTGCAGGGCCGGCGGGTTGAGGCGCGAAGTGGGACTGGCCAAGGCGTCGAATTGGGATTGGCTGGGTGCGATCTCGGTCGAGAGTGCCCCGTCCGGCGCGACCAGCGCCTGGCGCCAAGGCTTTTCGGCGGGCAGATAACCCAGCGCAGCCAAGCCCTGGGTGGCCAGCTCCAGCACCCGTTCGCCGGCAGCGTCGGGGTCCTGGAGCATGCGTTCGAGGTAGTACTCCAGGCTGCTGATCACATCGGCAAAATGCCCCAACTGCGCCTCGGAAGGCGGGCTGTCGTGGGTCATCAACTGTTCATCGACATAATCGGTGCAACCGCGCATCAGGCTCGCCGCCCGTGGCAGCGGAATCATCGCCAGCGCACCGCGTACCTGGCTCAGCAGCTCCGGCAGGGATTCCAGGCGCTGGCGGTCCCACTGCGCTTCGATGCAATCAATCACCAACTCCTTGGCCTGGCGCAGGCACTGGCAGGACTCGCGGATCACCAGTTGATGAATCTGGGTCAGGTCCGTGGTCGGCAGGCGGCTCTCTTCGCGGCTTTCCGGCTCGACGGTGCCGACCATGCCGGCCAGCGTCGCTTCGACATACAGCAAGGCACCCGCGACATCCATCAGCACCGCGTCATTCGGCTCGCGCTGCCCCTGGGCCAGGCTCAGCACCACGGCGAGCTGGTCGATGATCACTTTGCGTGGCTGGCCAAAGCCCAGCACGGCCAGGGTATCGGCGATCTGCCGCAGCGGCGCGAGCAGCGCGTCGAGGTCGCTGGTGTGCTGGCGGTCGCTGCGCACGAACAGGTCGAGACGTTCCTTGACCCGCACCAGTTCCTCGCACAACGCACCGAGTACCGAGCCCATGGCATTGCGGTCCGGCCCGGCCAGGCGCGCGCGTTCGGCATCGACCACGGCACTGTCGGGCAAGGCCTCATCCAGGCCGTAGCGCTCCTTGAGGCTCTGCATGCGCGGCGTCGGCCGGGTGACCTTGGCCACGTAGAACAGCAGGCTCTTGAGCAATTCATCCGGCGCCGGCCGGTTGATCGCACCAATGCCCTGGGCCAGCAGGCGCTTGAGTTCCTTGTCACTGGCTTTGAGCAGGCTGCGCAGCGCCGGGCTGTTGGCGATCACGCCGGTGAGTATGCCCTCGACCAGCGCCGAGGTGACCTGCCACAGCGGCAACAGCGGCGCACCCTGGCACAGGGCTTCGAGGCGGGCAAAGACCCGCGCCATGTCTTCCAGGTTGCTCGGGCCGTGGTCTTCACGCAGCAGGCCGGCCAGGGCCTGTTGCAGCAATTGGTGCCACTGGCGCAGTTGCTCGGCAAGATCAGGGGCGGCGCGCTGGGCCAGGGCTTCGTCGGGCAGCGGTGCAATCGACAGCAGTTGCGGGCTGAACAGGCTGGTTTCCGAGAGCAGGCTTTCACCGCGTGCGGTGCGCAGATCGTTGAGCAGCGGCAACACTACCAACGGCAGGTCGCGGCGGGCGCTGTGGATGCGGTCCAGGTACAACGGCAATTGACCGAGGGCCTGTTGCAGCAGGCGGATGCTTTCATCGCGCCGGCTGACACGCCCGGCCTGCAGGGCCAGGGCCAGTTCTTCGATCTCTTCGGCGAGCAGCGCCGCGCCGTAGAACTCGACCATTTGCAGCGCACCGTGGACCTGGTGGATACCGGCCAAACACTCGGCGATCGCATCGCCATCGCTGGTGTCGACATAGGTATCGAGCGCCGACCGGGCCTGCTTCAGGGTTTCGGCAATGTCGCCCTTGACCCATTCGAGGGCCACGTAGTCGTGCCGATCAACCATAACTGCTCCGCTTAGAATTCGTGAATTGCGTGTGTTGCCAAGAACCCTGGAGATCCATGCGGGCGCTGGCTGGCCTGCGATGGCGGTGGGTCAGCTGCTTATGTATCCACTGACAGTCCGCTATCGCAGGCAAGCCAGCTCCCACAATTGGACTGTGGTGTTCTCCAGATAGCCTTTCAATCATCCACCTGTTTTGGCGGCGGCAGGGTGAACCCCGATACCGACCGGCGTAACTGGCTGGCCATCTTCGCCAGGTTGCCGATGCTCTCGGCAGTGGCGGTGGAGCCCGAGGACGTCTGGGTGGTGATCTGCTGGATCACGTTCATGGTCAGCGAGATCTGCCCCGCCGACGAGGTCTGCTGCTGCGCCGCGTTGGAGATGCTCTGGATCAGTGCCGCGAGGGTTTTCGACACGCCTTCGATCTCTTCCAGCGCCACCCCGGCGTCCTGCGCCAGCCGCGCGCCGCGCACCACTTCGGTGGTGGTCTGCTCCATGGAGATCACCGCTTCGTTGGTGTCGGCCTGGATCGCCCGCACCAGGGTTTCGATTTGCCGGGTGGCGGCGGAAGAACGCTCGGCGAGGCGCTGCACTTCATCGGCCACCACCGCAAAACCGCGCCCGGCATCACCGGCCATGCTTGCCTGGATCGCCGCGTTGAGGGCGAGGATGTTGGTCTGGTCGGCGATATCATCGATCAAGCTGACGATATCGCCAATCTCCTGGGACGACTCGCCCAGGCGCTTGATGCGCTTGGCGGTGTCCTGGATCTGCTCGCGAATGTTGTCCATGCCGTGGATGGTGTTGTGCACCACCTCGTTGCCTTTGTTGGCAATCTCCACCGAACGCTCGGCCACCGCCGAAGATTCAGCGGCGTTGGCCGAGACCTGGTCGATGGACTGGGCCATCTGGTTGATCGCGGTGGAGGCTTCGGCGATCTGTTGGGCCTGATGCTCCGAGGCCTGGGCCAGGTGCATGGCGGTGGCCTGGGTGTCCTGCACCGCGCCGGCGACTTGCCCGGCGGTGAGGTTGATGGTGGCGACCAAGTCACGCAGCTGGTCGACGGAATAGTTGATGGAGTCGGCGATGGTGCCGGTGAAGTCCTCGGTCACAGACGCCGTCACGGTGAGGTCGCCGTCGGCCAGGTCCTCGATTTCATCCAGCAGGCGCATGATCGCGTTCTGGTTGCGCTCGTTCTTCTCGGCGGTTTCATGCAGCTGGCGGTTGGTCTCGCGCACCATGACCAGGCCGATGAGGATGATCGAGGTCAGCGCCAACAGGCCCAGCACGTAGCCGCCGATGGTGTCGAAGCTGCGCCCGCTGGCGAGGTTTTCAAAACCGGTGGCCAGGTGCGAGGCTTCATCGAGCAGGGTTTGCGACAGGTTGAAAATATTGCTCGCCGAAGCGCGCACCTGGAACAGCTGCGGCGAGGTCTCGAGGATTTCATCCACGGAGCCGGAGACAAACTCGAACAGCTCGGCAATTTCTGCCAGCCGCGCACGGGCGTCGCGGTCTTCGACCTGAGTGATGCGCAGCCCGGCGTTGCCCTGGAGCATGCCGTTGAGTACCTGGCCGAAGCGGTTGGCGTCGCGGCCGAAAGCGTCGGCGGCCTGCACGGCGGTTTCGTCGCCGGCGAGCACGGTATTCACCGCGCCGAGGATGCGCTCGGCCAGCAGCGACTGGCGCTGGGCCAAGGCCACCTGGCTGGCCGGGGCGCCGCGTTGCAGCAGGATATCGACGACTTTTTCCGACTCCATCTGCAACTGCGGCACGGTTTCGGCCAGGGTTGCGGCCACCTGGTGCAGGGACAGCACGGTCTGCTCGCTGGCGAGGATCGCGTCGGTGTTCTTCAGCAGCGCTTCCCAGTCGGTCTGTACCGCGCGCATTTCCGCACGTACAGCATTGGGCGCGGCGGGCAGCCCGGTCTCAATGTCACCTTTTTTCAGGTAGCCCCAGCGTTGCGCGAAGTCGTTGCGCGCATCGCTCAAGAGCTTGAACGCAGCTGCCTTGCCGGCAGCGGCTTCGGTGGCGTTCTTGGCGATGCGCTGGGACAGCACGCGCAACTCACCGGCGTGGCCGATGTACTGCTTGTCGTAGGTGGACTGGGTATTGAGGTACGCGAAGTTGGCGAACAACAGCATGATGAACACGATCAGCGCGATAAACAGCACGATGATCTGTGAGCGGCTGCGTGAAGCGGCCTGGGGTTTGGGCGTGGTCGGGGTGCTCATGCGGCAACATCCATGAAGCCTGGGGCCTGGGCCAGGGCGAAGGGGCTGAACACCTGCCACTGCTGGTCGCCATCGAACTGGCCCTGGATAAACGGTGCGGCGAAAGCTGCGCTCGCCCGCAGTGCGTCTTGTGCGAAATGCTGCATGCCCACCACCTCGTCTACCAGCAGCCCGACAAACAGGTCGTTGAATTCCACTACCAGCACCCGCCGCTGCTTACGTGCCCGGGACAGTTCCAGGCCGAGAAACCCGCCCAGGTCCATCACCGGCAGCAAGCGCCCGCGCAGATTGGCCACGCCCTTGACCCACGGCTTGACCCCCGGCATCAAGGTACAGCGCGGCTCATGCAAGACCTCGGCGACTTCGCCCATGGGCGCCACATACCAATGCGGCCCCAGGCGAAAACCGATCCCGCTCCAGCGCTGCAGGCGGGTTTCCTGCGACGGCAGGTCGGCGGCCAGCAGGCGGCAGCGGCGGTCGATGTCCAGCAGCAGCTCGAAGGCGGTTTGCGACTCGGTCATCATCGCGAGCCTTTAGCCGGCCAGCACCTTGTTCAGCGTGGCGATCAGGGTTTCTTCATCCACCGGCTTGGTCAGGTAATCCTTGGCGCCCTGGCGCGCGCCCCAGATCTTGTCGGTTTCCTGATCCTTGGTGGTGATGATGATGATCGGGATGCCGTTGGTTTCCGGCTCCTTGGACAGCTGGCGCGTGGCCTGGAAGCCATTGAGCCCCGGCATCACGATGTCCATCAGCACGGCATCGGGCTTTTCCTGGCGGGCCAGGGCCACGCCGTCCGCGCCGTTTTCGGCCTTGAGCACCTGGTGGCCATGCTTTTCCAGCATGCCGGTGAGTTTGTACATTTCAGTCGGCGAATCGTCGACGATCAGAACGCGTGCCATGGTTTTCCCCACTACATTGGTCGGCGCCAGCCCTTGTGGGGCGGCGTCAGTGTGCTTGTTCTACTGCGGCGAACCCAGGCACGTAGGCCTTGATCGCGCCCAGCAGTTCTTCCTTGCTGAAAGGCTTGGTCAAAAACTGATCGACACCGACGATGCGCCCCTTGGCCTTGTCGAACAGGCCGTCCTTGGAGGACAGCATGATCACCGGGATCGACTTGAACGCCGGGTTGTTCTTCACCAGGGCGCAGGTCTGATAACCATCCAGGCGCGGCATCATGATGTCGACAAAGATAATGTGCGGGTGATGATCAACAATCCGGGCCAGGGCATCGAAACCGTCGATGGCCGTGATGACATCGCACCCCACGTTCTTCAACAGGGTCTCGGCGGTGCGGCGGATCGTTTTCGAATCGTCGATCACCATCACTCTCAAGGCGTTGGAATGCTGTTCCATATCTGCTCTACCATCGCCACAGCGAATCGGTTTTCGGTGTGTACTGCCTGATGTTGCACAGGATGAGCGCCGCAAGCCTTGGAATTCAAGGGCTGCTGCGCCGTGGCAGTCTTTTTAGCACAGTCTCCGGGCGCAATCTATCGAGCAACCGGCCAGGTGGTTTTTCCTTGACCCACAACAGCCGCAGCGCCACTCTGACGCCACTTTTATGCGCCTAATTTGCTAGAGGAAATCCCCCATGAGCGTTCGCGTCGGCATTGTCATGGACCCTATCGCCAGCATCTCCTATAAAAAGGACAGCTCGCTGGCCATGCTCCTGGCCGCCCAGGCCCGCGGCTGGAGCCTGTTCTATATGGAACAGCCGGATCTTTACCAGGGTGACGGCCAGGCCCGCGCGCGCATGCGCCCGCTGCAGGTGTTTGCCAACCCCGAGAAGTGGTTCGAGCTTTCGGACGAAATCGACAGCCCCCTGAGCGACCTGGACGTGATCCTGATGCGCAAGGACCCGCCGTTCGACATGGAATTCGTCTACTCCACTTACCTGCTGGAGCAGGCCGAGCGCGCCGGGGTATTGATCGTCAACAAGCCGCAGAGCCTGCGCGACTGCAATGAAAAACTGTTCGCCACGCTGTTCCCGCAGTGCACGCCGCCGACCGTGGTCAGCCGCCGCGCCGATGTGCTGCGTGAATTCGCCGCCAAGCACGGCGACGTGATCCTCAAGCCGCTGGACGGCATGGGCGGTACCTCGATCTTCCGTCACCGTGCAGGGGATCCGAACCTGTCGGTGATCCTGGAGACCCTGACCGCGCTGGGCACCCAGCAGATCATGGGCCAGGCCTACCTGCCAGCGATCAAGGATGGCGACAAGCGCATCCTGATGATCGACGGCGAGCCGGTGGACTACTGCCTGGCGCGCATCCCGGCGGCCGGCGAGACCCGTGGCAACCTGGCCGCGGGTGGCCGTGGTGAAGCGCGGCCGCTGTCGGACAAGGACCGCTGGATCGCTTCCCAGGTCGGCCCGACCCTGCGCGAAAAGGGCCTGCTGTTTGTCGGCCTCGACGTGATTGGTGAAAACCTCACTGAAATCAACGTCACCAGCCCCACCTGTATCCGCGAGATCGACAATGCGTTCGGCACCAATATTGGCGAAATGCTGATGGCGGCGATTGAGCGCAAGCTCCAGGCCAAGTGACATAGAACAGCCGGACATAAACCAACATTGCGTTATCATGCGCCACCTGTGAAACGCGCGATGTTGGTTTTCTTGTCATGACACTCCCGTCCGATCTGCCCCCCGAACTCTCCCACAGCGGCGTGCGCCCGGCTGATCGGCTCGGATTTACCCTGTTCCTCGCTGCACTGATTCACCTGGCGTTGATCCTCGGCGTGGGGTTCACCATGGTCGAACCCAAGCAGATCACCCAGACCCTGGAAATCACCCTCGCCACGTTCAAGAGTGAAAAGCCGCCCGAAAAGGCTGACTTTCTCGCCCAGGACAACCAGCAGGGCAGCGGCACGCTCGACAAGAAAGCGGTGCCCAAGACCACCGAAGTGGCGCCGTTCCAGGACAACAAGGTCAACAAAGTCACCCCGCCACCGCCTGCGCCCAAGCCCGAAGTCAAACAGGCTGCGCCCAAGGCCGCCGTGACCACCGTCGCGCCCAAACCGCAAAAAGCCCCGACCCAGCGCGAAAAGGCCAAGACCGAGCCGCAACCCGAGCCTGTAAAGCCGGCGCCCACGTTCGACAGCTCGCAGCTCTCCGACCAGATCTCCAGCCTCGAAGCCGAACTGGCCAACGAACAGCAGCTCTACGCCAAGCGCCCGCGCATCTACCGGTTGAACGCCGCGTCGACCATGCGCGACAAGGGCGCCTGGTATAAGGACGAGTGGCGCAAGAAGGTTGAGCGCATCGGCAACCTGAATTACCCGGATGAAGCCCGACGCCAGCAGATTTATGGCAATTTGCGCTTGTTGGTGTCGATCAACCGCGACGGCACGTTATATGAGGTGCAGGTGCTGGAGTCCTCCGGCCAGCCGCTGCTCGACCAGGCTGCCCAGCGCATCGTGCGCCTGGCCGCACCCTTTGCGCCGTTCACCGGCGACCTGAATGACGTCGACCGCCTGGAAATCATCCGCACCTGGAAGTTTGCCAAGGGCGACCGGCTGTCCAGTAACTGACACACCGCCCCCTGGCAGCCAGCAGGACTAATAGGGCGAACAGGCTTATTGTGGCGAGCGGGCTTGCCCCGCGTTGGGCTGCGCAGCAGCCCCACTCTTCTCATCGCGTTCCTGCTGAAAAACCGCAGTGTCAGATTTTAGGGCCGCTGCGCAGCCCAACGCGGGGCAGGCCCGCTCGCCACAGTGAGCCCGCCCACCACAGCAGCCCCGCTCGTGACAATTAGGGCCCGCCGCAGCTTGTCAGTTCGCGCCTCCCCCGCCACACTAGCGGACATGAAAAATGTCAGCCCGACCTACCTCAAGCACCAATTCCTGATCGCCATGCCCCATATGGCCGACCCGAACTTTGCGCAGACCTTGACCTATATAGTCGAGCACACGGCCAATGGTGCCATGGGGCTGGTGGTGAACCGCCCGCAGGAGCTGAACCTGGCGGATATCCTCGAGCAACTGCGCCCCGAGATCGACCCGCCGGCGCGTTGCCAGGGCGTGCCGATTTATATCGGCGGGCCGGTGCAGACGGATCGCGGTTTTGTGCTGCACCCCACCGGGCCAAAGTTCCAGGCCACGGTTGACCTGGAAGGTGTGTCGCTGTCCACCTCCCAGGACATACTGTTCGCCATCGCCGACGGCGTCGGCCCGGAGCACAGTGTCATCACCCTCGGTTACGCAGGGTGGGAAGCCGGGCAGCTGGAAGCCGAACTGGCCAGCAATGCCTGGCTGACCTGCCCGTTCGACGCCGACATCTTGTTTCACACCGCCAGCGAACTGCGCCTGGAGGCGGCCGCCGCCAAGCTGCGCGTCAACCTCAGCCTGCTGACCAGCCAGGCGGGGCACGCCTGATGGCTTTGCGCTTGATCCTCGGGTTTGACTACGGCACCAAACAGATCGGCGTCGCGGTCGGCCAGGTCATCACCGGCCAGGCCCGCGAGCTGTGCACCCTTAAAGCCCAGAACGGCATGCCGGACTGGAACCAGGTCGAAGCCCTGATCAAGGAGTGGAAGCCCGACGCCGTCGTGGTTGGCCTGCCCTTGAACATGGACGGCACACCCAGCGACATGTGCCTGCGCGCCGAGAAGTTCGCGCGTCGCCTCAATGGCCGCTACAACCTGCCCTTCTATACCCACGACGAACGCCTCACCACCTTCGAAGCCAAGGGTGAGCGCCTGGCCCGTGGCGGGCAAAAGGGCAGCTACCGCGACAACCCCGTGGACGCCATCGCCGCCGCCTTGCTGCTGCAGGGTTGGCTGGATGAAAACACCGCTTTATTTGAATCCTGACTGACGCGGCTTGCCGCGTCTTTTTACGTTTGAGCCCGGACCTTGCCGTCACCCCGCCGCGCAAGGCCTAGAAGGAGCCACCATGAGCCTGCCCAATCCCGCCGAACTGATCAGCCAGATGGCGACGAGCCTGACGGCCCATCTGCAACACCGCGCCATCAGCGAACCGCGCTTCATCGGCATTCGCACCGGCGGTGTGTGGGTGGCCCAGGCGTTGCTGGAAGCACTGGGCAGCGATTCGCCCCTGGGCACCCTGGATGTGTCCTTCTATCGCGACGACTTCAGCCAGAACGGCCTGCACCCACAAGTGCGCCCGTCGGCCCTGCCATTCGAGATCGAAGGCCAGCACCTGGTGCTGATCGACGACGTGCTGATGAGCGGCCGCACCATCCGCGCCGCCATGAACGAGCTGTTCGACTATGGCCGCCCAGCCAGCGTGACCCTGGTCTGCCTGCTGGACCTGGACGCCGGCGAACTGCCGATCAGCCCGGACGTGGTCGGCGCCACCCTGTCGCTTTCAGCCCACCAGCGGGTAAAATTGTCCGGTCCCACGCCGCTCGAACTCGAACTGCAAGACCTTGCCCTTTAAACCGCCTTGTAAAGAGTCCCCGCGATGACGCCTCTAGATGCCAAGCGCCCGCTGCAGCTCAATGCTCAGGGCCAGTTGCAACATTTCTTGTCCCTCGACGGTTTGCCCCGCGAACTGCTCACCGAAATCCTCGACACCGCCGACTCGTTTCTCGAAGTCGGTGGGCGGGCGGTGAAGAAGGTCCCGCTGCTGCGCGGCAAGACCATCTGCAACGTGTTCTTCGAGAACTCCACCCGCACCCGTACCACCTTTGAACTGGCGGCCCAGCGGTTGTCGGCCGACGTGATCACGCTGAACGTGTCGACGTCGTCGGCGAGCAAGGGCGAGACCCTGCTCGACACCCTGCGCAACCTGGAAGCCATGGCCGCCGACATGTTCGTGGTCCGCCACGGCGACTCCGGTGCCGCGCACTTCATCGCCGAGCACGTGTGCCCGCAGGTCGCGATCATCAACGGCGGCGACGGCCGTCACGCCCACCCGACCCAGGGCATGCTCGACATGCTCACCATCCGTCGGCACAAGGGCAGCTTTGAAAACCTCTCGGTGGCCATCGTCGGCGACATCCTGCACTCGCGGGTCGCGCGCTCGAACATGCTGGCCCTGAAAACCCTGGGTTGCCCGGACATCCGCGTGATCGCGCCGAAAACCCTGCTGCCGATCGGCATCGAGCAATACGGCGTGAAGGTCTACACCGACATGACCGAAGGCCTCAAGGACGTGGACGTGGTGATCATGTTGCGCCTGCAGCGCGAGCGCATGGCCGGTGGCCTGCTGCCGAGCGAAGGCGAGTTCTACCGCCTGTTCGGCCTGACCACCGCGCGCCTGGCCGGGGCCAAGCCGGATGCCATCGTGATGCACCCCGGTCCGATCAACCGCGGGGTGGAGATTGAGTCGGCGGTGGCCGACGGCAACCAGTCGGTGATTCTCAACCAGGTGACCTACGGCATCGCCGTGCGCATGGCGGTGTTGTCCATGGCCATGAGCGGGCAAACCGCGCAACGTCAATTCGAGCAGGAGAAGGCCCAGTGAAGCTCAGCATTCTTGGCGCCCGAGTCATCGATCCGGCCAGTGGCCTGGATCAAGTTACCGATCTTCATCTGGAAGCCGGCAAGATCATCGCCCTCGGCGCGGCGCCCGCAGGCTTCGCCGCCAGCGAGACCATCGACGCCAAAGGCCTGGTGGCCGCGCCTGGGCTGGTCGACCTGAACGTCGCCCTGCGCGAGCCGGGCTACAGCCGCAAAGGCAACATCACCAGCGAAACCCGCGCCGCCGCGGCCGGTGGCGTGACCAGCCTGTGCTGCCCACCACACACCAAGCCCGTGCTGGACACCTCGGCCGTGACCGAGCTGATCCTCGACCGCGCCCGCGAAGCCGGCAATTGCAAGGTGTTCCCCATCGGTGCCCTGAGCAAAGGCCTGGAAGGCGAACAACTCGCCGAGCTGATCGCCCTGCGCGACGCCGGTTGCGTGGCCTTCGGCAACGGCCTGGAAAGCTTTCGCAGCACCCGCACGCTGTGCCGTGCCCTGGAATACGCGGCCACCTTCGACCTGACGGTGATCTTCCACTCCCAGGACCGCGACCTGGCGGAAGGCGGCCTGGCCCATGAAGGCGCGGTCGCCAGCTTCCTCGGCCTGCCGGGCATTCCGGAAACGGCGGAAACCGTGGCCCTGGCCCGCGACCTGCTGCTGGTGGAACAAAGCGGCGTGCGCGCGCACTTCAGCCAGCTGACCAGCGCTCGCGGCGTGGCCCTGATCGCCCAGGCGCAGGCTCGCGGCTTGCCGGTGACGGCGGATGTCGCCCTGTACCAGTTGATTTTGACGGACGAGGCGCTGATCGACTTCTCCAGCCTGTACCACGTACAGCCGCCCCTGCGCACCTTGGCCGACCGTGAAGGGTTGCGTGCGGCGGTCAAATCCGGCGTGGTCTCGGCGATCTCCAGCCATCACCAGCCCCACGAGCGGGATGCCAAGCTGGCGCCGTTTGGCGCGACCGAGCCGGGCATCAGCAGCGTAGAGCTGTTGCTGCCGTTGGCGATGACCCTGGTGGAAGACGGCCTGCTGGACCTGCCAACCCTGTTGGCACGCCTGAGTGCCGGCCCGGCCGAAGCCCTGCGCCTGCCGGCGGGCAAGCTGGCGGTGGGTGCGGCGGCGGACCTGGTGCTGTTTGATCCGGCCAGCTCCACGGTGGCCGGTGAGCACTGGCTGTCCAAGGGTGAAAACTGCCCGTTCATCGGCCATAGCCTGCCGGCGACGGTGCGCTACACCCTGGTGGATGGACGTATCAGTTACCAAGCCTGATACAGCACATTGCTAATGTGGGCACGGTCAATGTGGGAGCTGGCTTGCCTGCGATAGCATCACCTCGGGTTGCCTGTTGCACCGAGGTGCCTGCATCGCAGGCAAGCCAGCTCCCACATTTGATTTCCTCCAGGCGGAAGAAATTTATCGTCCGCTGTTGCGCTCGGCATTGCGGATCGAGACCTGGGTATTCAACGTCCAGAAGTCATACAGCACCCCCACCAGGAACAACCCGCCGGTCAGCAGGTAGATCAGGCCGGTGATCCATTTGCCCTGGTACATGCGGTGCACGCCGAATATGCCAAGGAACGCCAACAGAATCCACGCCACGTTGTATTCGATGGGCCCGGCGGTAAAACGCAGGTCCGCTTCACGGTCCATGGCCGGGATCAGGAACAGGTCGATCAACCAGCCGATGCCCAGCAGGCCGAAGGTGAAAAACCAGATCGTACCGGTCACGGGCTTGCCGTAATAGAAGCGGTGCGCGCCGGTAAAACCGAAAATCCAGAGCAGGTAACCAATCACCTTGCTGTGGGTATCTTGCTGCGGACCAATCTGTTGATAGGTGTTCATGCAGTACCTCTTTTGCCTCGATAGATAAATTTTTTCACTTTCTTTGTGACTTTTTTACGGGCGCCCGACGTACGGCCAATGGTATCTTCACTGCCCTGAAAGCCTTATGCCACCTGACTTGTGTAGGACAATTGCGGCGATTCGTCGCGTTTTTCCTGAATTTGACCCCAAGGTTCAGTCGACAAACGGCCTGAGAACAGCACAAAAAGCTGTTATAAAGTTGCGCGCAAACCCATAAGAGCCACGCCTAATGCGACCATTTTTCAAGACATGGCTAACCATCTGCCTATTAATGCCACTGGCCGCCCACGCCACCAATCGTGAGCAACGACTTCCTAACGTCAACGGTTTCACCCCTAAAGTCCACAGCACGCCAAGCACGGCCAAGTCGGTAAAGCAGACCGTCAACCGCCCGACTCAACTGAGCACGGTGCACGGCAAATCGGCGACACACTTGGTTGCCGCCAACACCAAGCAAAGCAGCAACGTCCTCAGCCGCGCCGTCAACGTGCTCGGTACACCTTATCGTTGGGGCGGCAGCAGCCCAAGTAAAGGGTTCGATTGCAGCGGTTTGGTGAAATATGCGTTTAACGACGTCGCCGCAGTGGATTTGCCACGTACTTCCAACGCCATGGCCGCCGGCCACGGGCAGAAGGTCGAGCGCAAGGACCTGAAACCGGGTGACCTGTTGTTCTTCAAGCTCAAGAGCCGCCAGGTCAACCACGTAGCCATCTACCTGGGCAACGACCGCTTCATCCACGCACCACGCCGTGGCAAGGCTGTCAGCATCGACACGCTGAAAAAGCCGTTCTGGGACAAGAACTACGTGATTGCCAAGCGCGTTCTGCCTAAAGAGCAAAACAGCAATCTGCGCGTCGTACAGCGCTAGATCCAACCGGCAGCCGCCCTCCTGTTTGAAATGCAATCAAATGTGGGAGCGGGCTTGCCTGCGATGACGGTGTGTCAGTGGCAGAGATGTCGCCTGACAGTGCGCTATCGCAGGCAAGCCAGCTCCCACATTGAACCTGCGTCGCGCCGAATATTGCGATCACACAGCGGATTATCCCCTGTGGGAGTTGTCGAGCCTTGGCGAGGCTGCGAAGGCGGTGTGTCAGCCAAAGAAAATGCCCGCAATGCCGCCTTAGCAGCCTCAATCGGGCTCGACAGTTGCTCCCACATTGATATCAGCACTCTCTAGATATCTGCAGGCACCCTCGCCTTCTCCCGTGCATCCTCTCGGCTGACCAGCCCTTCGCTGACCAACGCCTTCAAGCTCATGTCCAGCGTCTTCATCCCCAACGCCCCGCCGGTCTGAATCGCCGAGACCATCTGCGCTACCTTGTCTTCGCGGATCAAATTGCGAATGGCCGGGGTGGCCAGCATGATTTCATGGGCCGCCACCCGCCCGCCGCCGATCTTCTTGACCAGCACTTGGGCCACTACCGCCTGCAGCGATTCCGACAGCATTGAGCGGACCATGGCTTTTTCCCCCGCAGGGAACACGTCCACAAGGCGGTCCACGGTCTTTGCCGCCGACGATGTGTGCAGGGTGCCAAAGACCAGGTGGCCGGTCTCAGCGGCCGTCAGCGCGAGGCGGATGGTTTCCAGGTCGCGCAGTTCACCCACCAGGATCACATCCGGGTCTTCGCGCAGTGCCGAGCGCAAGGCCGTGGAAAAGCTATGACTGTCGCGGTGGACCTGGCGCTGGTTGATCAGCGCCAGGTTCGGCGTGTGGATAAATTCGATCGGGTCTTCCAGCGTGAGGATGTGCTGGCGTCGGTGCTGGTTGAGGTAGTCGATCATCGCCGCCAGGGTGGTGGACTTGCCGGACCCGGTCGACCCGGTCAGCAGCACCAGGCCGCGCGGCAGTTGGGCGATACGCCGGAACACTTCGCCCAACTCAAGGCCTTCCAGGCTCTGGACTTCAGAGGGAATGGTGCGAAACACCGCGGCCATGCCGCGATCCTGCTGGAACACATTCGCCCGGAACCGCGCCAGCCCCGGCAGCGAGAAAGCAAAATCCGTTTCAAGAGATGTTTCGAAATCCTTTTGCTGGTATTTGTTCAGCAACGGGCTCAACAAGTCCGCCACTTGCGGGGCCGAAAGCACCGGGCAATCCAGCGGCCAAACCTCGCCATCGATTCGCAACATGGGCGCAAGGCCTGCCGACAGGTGCAGGTCAGAGGCGCCACGACGCACGCTGGCCGTGAGCAATTCAGTGATATCCATAGGGCTTTCCATTTCCAGTAGAATGCCGCGGACTCCATATCCACGGGCGCATCTTGAATGTCGACGATAGCAGACAACATCGGCCTGGTTAGCCAGCGCATCCGCGCCGCAGCCGACGCCGTGCAACGTGACGCAAGCAGCATCCACCTGCTGGCCGTGAGCAAGACCAAACCCGCGCAAGCCGTGCGCGAAGCCTATGCCGCCGGCCTGCTCGACTTCGGCGAGAACTATCTGCAGGAAGCCCTGGGCAAACAGGCGCAATTAACCGACCTGCCCTTGAGTTGGCACTTCATCGGCCCCATTCAATCGAACAAGACTCGCGCGATCGCCGAGAACTTCGCTTGGGTGCATTCCGTGGACCGCCTGAAAATCGCACAACGCCTGTCCGAACAACGCCCGGCCGACCTGCCACCGCTGAATATCTGCATCCAGGTCAATGTCAGCGGCGAAGCCAGCAAGTCCGGCTGTACGCCCGCCGACCTGCCGGCCCTGGCCAACGCCATCAGCGCCCTGCCGCGCCTGAAGCTGCGTGGCCTGATGGCGATCCCTGAGCCGACTGAAGATCGGAGCGCACAAGATGCAGCGTTCGCTGCCGTGCGCGAGCTGCAAGCCAGCCTGAACCTGGCGCTCGACACACTTTCCATGGGCATGAGCCACGACCTCGAGTCGGCCATCGCCCAAGGCGCCACCTGGGTGCGGATCGGTACCGCCCTGTTTGGCGCCCGCGACTACGGCCAGCCATAAAATGGCTGACATCCATCTGAATAAGGACCTGTCATGAGCAACACGCGTATTGCCTTTATCGGCGCCGGCAACATGGCGGCCAGCCTGATCGGCGGCCTGCGGGCCAAAGGCCTGGACGCCGCGCAGATCCGCGCCAGTGACCCCGGTGAAGACACCCGTGCCCGCGTCAGCGCCGAACACGGTATTCAAACCTTTGCCGACAACGCCGAGGCCATCAGCGGCGTCGATGTGATCGTGCTGGCGGTCAAGCCACAAGCCATGAAAGCCGTGTGCGAAAGCCTGCGCCCGAGCCTGCAGCCACACCAGTTGGTGGTGTCCATCGCTGCCGGCATCACCTGCGCCAGCATGAACAACTGGCTCGGCGCACAGCCGATCGTGCGCTGCATGCCCAACACGCCGGCGCTGCTGCGCCAGGGCGTGAGCGGCCTGTACGCCACCGCCGAAGTGAGCGCCGAACAGCGCGACCAGGCCCAGGAGTTGCTGTCTGCCGTGGGCATCGCCCTGTGGCTGGAACAGGAACAACAGCTGGACGCCGTCACCGCCGTCTCCGGCAGTGGCCCGGCGTACTTCTTCCTGCTGATCGAAGCCATGACCGCCGCTGGCGTGAAACTCGGCCTGCCCCACGAAGTCGCCGAGCAACTGGCCGAGCAAACCGCCCTGGGCGCCGCGAAGATGGCCGTTGGCAGCGAAGTTGACGCCGCCGAGCTGCGCCGTCGCGTGACGTCTCCAGGTGGCACCACCCAGGCGGCTATCGAATCGTTCCAGGCCGGCGGCTTTGAAGCCCTGGTCGAAAAAGCTCTGGGTGCCGCGGCACATCGTTCGGCTGAAATGGCCGAGCAGCTGGGCAAATAGTCGTCCCCTACATAGGAAACAAACATGCTCGGAATCAATGACGCTGCCATTTTCATCATCCAGACCCTGGGCAGCCTGTACCTGCTGATCGTGCTGATGCGCTTTATCCTGCAACTGGTGCGGGCGAACTTCTACAACCCGCTGTGCCAGTTCGTGGTCAAGGCCACCCAGCCCTTGCTCAAGCCGCTGCGCCGGGTGATCCCGAGCCTGTTCGGCCTGGACATGTCGTCGCTGGTGCTGGCGCTGCTGCTGCAGATCCTGCTGTTCGCGGTGATCCTGATGCTCAATGGCTACCAGGCCTTCACTGTGTTGCTGTTGCCTTGGGCGCTGATCGGCATCTTCTCGCTGTTTTTGAAGATCATCTTCTGGTCGATGATCATCAGCGTGATCCTCTCCTGGGTCGCTCCCGGCAGCCGTAGCCCGGGTGCCGAACTGGTCTACCAGATCACCGAGCCGGTGCTGGCGCCGTTCCGTCGCCTGATCCCCAACCTCGGCGGCCTGGATATTTCGCCGATCTTCGCGTTCATCGCGATCCAGCTGGTGCAAAGCTGGGTGATTCCGCGCCTGGCGTTCTATGCGTTCATGCCCAAGGAACTGTTCGGCCTGATCTGACGCTGAACAAATGTGGGCGCTGGCGTGCCTGCGATAGCAGCACAGCGGTGTAAACCCAACACCGAGGTGCCCGCATCGCAGGCAAATCGGCGCCCACATTTTGTATCTGCCTACCGGTGCAGGCCTTTGCTTGCCGCTGGGTGCAGCGGTCTTTAGACTTACGCCTCATTTAAACGAGAGCAGGGTCGATGCCAGCTGCCTTCCCCCCCGATTCTGTTGGACTGGTCGTGCCCCAAGTGGCGCACTTCAGCGAACCGCTGGCCCTGGCCTGCGGCCGTTCGCTGCCTGCCTACGACCTGATCTATGAAACCTACGGCCAGTTGAACGCCACGGCGAGCAACGCCGTGCTGATCTGCCACGCCTTGTCCGGCCATCACCATGCCGCCGGCTACCACAGCGTCGACGAGCGCAAGCCCGGCTGGTGGGACAGCTGCATCGGCCCCGGCAAGCCCATCGACACCAACACGTTCTTTGTGGTCAGCCTGAACAACCTCGGCGGCTGCAACGGCTCCACCGGCCCCAGCAGCCTCAACCCGGAAACCGGCAAGCCGTTCGGCGCCGACTTCCCGGTGCTGACCGTGGAAGACTGGGTGCACAGCCAGGCACGCCTCGCCGACCTGCTGGGCATCGCCCAATGGGCCGCCGTGATCGGCGGCAGCCTGGGCGGCATGCAGGCCCTGCAATGGACCATCACCTACCCGGATCGCGTGCGCCACTGCCTGGCAATCGCCTCGGCCCCCAAGTTGTCGGCCCAGAACATCGCCTTCAACGAAGTGGCGCGCCAGGCCATCCTCACCGACCCCGAGTTCCACGGCGGTTCGTTCCAGGAAGCCGGCGTAATCCCCAAGCGCGGCTTGATGCTGGCGCGGATGGTCGGGCACATCACCTACCTGTCCGATGACTCCATGGGCGAGAAATTCGGCCGTGGCCTCAAGAGTGAAAAGCTCAACTACGACTTCCACAGCGTCGAGTTCCAGGTCGAAAGCTACCTGCGTTACCAGGGCGAGGAGTTTTCCGGCCGTTTCGACGCCAACACCTACCTGCTGATGACCAAGGCCCTGGACTACTTCGATCCGGCAGCCAACCATGACGATGACCTGGCGAAAACCTTCGAAGCTGCCACGGCCAAGTTCTGTGTGATGTCGTTCACCACCGACTGGCGCTTCTCGCCGGCCCGCTCCCGTGAGCTGGTGGACGCGCTGATGGCTGCGCGCAAAGACGTCTGCTACCTGGAGATCGATGCTCCGCAAGGCCACGACGCCTTCCTGATCCCGATCCCGCGTTACCTGCAGGCGTTCGGCAATTACATGAACCGCATTACTTTGTGAGAACGCCATGAGAGCCGACCTGGAAATCATCCAAGACTGGATCCCCGCCGGCAGCCGCGTGCTCGACCTTGGCTGCGGCGATGGCGAACTGCTGAGCTGGCTGCGCGACAACAAGCAAGTCACCGGCTACGGCCTGGAAAACGACCCGGACAACATCGCCCAGTGCGTGGCGAAGGGCATCAACGTGATCGAGCAGGACCTGGACAAGGGCCTGGGCAATTTTGCCAGCAACAGCTTCGACATCGTGGTGATGACCCAGGCCCTGCAGGCCGTGCACTACCCGGACCGCATCCTCGACGAAATGCTGCGCGTAGGCCGCCAGTGCATCATCACTTTTCCCAACTTCGGCCACTGGCGTTGCCGCTGGTACCTGGCCACCAAGGGCCGCATGCCGGTGTCGGACTTCCTGCCCTACACCTGGTACAACACGCCGAACATTCACTTCTGCACCTTCGAAGACTTCGAAGCCCTGTGTGGCGAGCGTGAAGCCAAGGTGATCAACCGCCTTGCCGTCGATCAACAGCACCGCCACGGCTGGGCGAGTAAGCTATGGCCCAATCTGTTGGGCGAAATCGGTATTTACCGGGTCAGCAGTCCTGGCCTGACGGACCACAAGATTGCCGTCTAATCACCTTCAAGAGGGACGATCATGAGTCGCCTGGCTATTTTTCTACTGACCACACTGCTTGGGGCCAATGCCATGGCTGCCGACGCTATCGACCCCAATCGCACGAAAGAATTTGGCGATATCACCGTGCGTTACAACACGTTTACCTCGAGTTTCCTGCAACCGGAAACCGCCCAGGAGGTAGGCGTTGTACGCAGCAAGAACAAGGGGTTGATCAACGTTTCGGTATTCAAGGGGGTAACGCCCGTGGTGGCGCAGGTGACTGGCACCATCAAGGACTTGAGCGGCAAGAGCGAAGTGCTGACGTTCAAGCAGATCACCGAAAAAGGCGCGACCAATTACCTGGCGCCTTATTCCGTACCGCAGCAAGAGGTCAAGATTTTTACCATCAACGTTGAAACCGGTGGCAAGGCTCATAGCTTCCAATTCAACCAAGAACTGTTTCCGGCGCAATGATGAACCTCACCCAACTCGTATTGGCCAGCCATAACGCCGGCAAACTCAAAGAACTCCAGGCCATGCTCGGTGAGTCCGTGCAGCTGCGCTCGATTGGCGAATTCAGCCAGGTCGAGCCGGAAGAGACCGGCCTGTCGTTCGTCGAAAACGCCATCCTCAAGGCTCGCAACGCCGCACGCATCTCCGGCCTGCCGGCGCTGGCGGATGATTCGGGCCTGGCGGTGGACTTCCTCGGCGGCGCCCCTGGCATCTATTCGGCACGCTATGCCGACGGCAAGGGCGATGCGGCCAACAACGCCAAGCTGCTGGACGCCCTCAAGGACGTGCCGGACGCGCTGCGCGGCGCACAGTTCGTCTGCGTGCTGGCCCTGGTTCGGCATGCCGATGACCCGCTGCCGATCCTCTGCGAAGGCCTGTGGCACGGGCGCATCCTGCACGCGGCCAGCGGCGAGCACGGGTTTGGCTATGACCCTCTGTTCTGGGTGCCGGAGCGTAATGTTTCCAGCGCCGAACTGAGCCCCGCCGACAAGAACCAGATCAGCCACCGCGCCCGCGCAATGGATTTGCTGCGCCAACGCCTGGGCCTGAAATGACCCAGAACACCTCTGCGCAGCCACTGATCCACGGTGGCACGCAAACACCACGGGCGGCCCTGCCCCACCTGCCGCCCCTGGCGCTGTATATCCACATCCCGTGGTGCGTACGCAAATGCCCGTATTGCGACTTCAACTCCCATACCGCCAGCGCAGTGCTGCCGGAAGAAGAGTATGTCGACGCGTTACTGGCCGACCTTGATCAAGACCTGCATGCCGTTTATGGCAGGGAACTGAGTTCGATCTTCTTCGGCGGCGGTACGCCGAGCCTGTTCAGCGCCGCCGCGCTGGGCCGCCTGCTCAAGGGCGTGGAAGCACGCATCCCGTTTGCCAGCGATATCGAGATCACCCTGGAAGCCAATCCTGGCACCTTCGAACAAGAGAAGTTCGTGGCCTACCGCAAGCTGGGGATCAACCGGCTGTCGATCGGCATCCAGAGCTTCCAGCAGGAAAAGCTCGAGGCGCTCGGGCGCATCCACAATGGCGATGAAGCCGTGCGCGCTGCCGGCATGGCGCGCCAGGCCGGGTTTGATAACTTCAACCTGGACCTGATGCACGGGCTGCCTGATCAGTCCCTGGACGACGCCTTGAGCGACTTGCGCCAGGCCATCGCACTGAAGCCGACGCACTTGTCCTGGTACCAGTTGACCCTGGAACCCAACACCGTGTTCTGGAACCAGCCGCCCGCGCTGCCGGAAGACGACACGCTGTGGGACATCCAGGAAGCCGGCCAGGCGCTGCTGGCCGAACACGGTTACGCGCAATATGAGGTCTCGGCCTATGCCCAACCAGGTCGCCCGGCGCGGCACAACCTGAACTACTGGAGCTTCGGCGACTTTATCGGTATCGGCGCCGGTGCCCACGGCAAGCTCAGCCACCCGGACGGGCGTATTGTGCGCACCTGGAAGACCCGTGCGCCGAAGGACTACCTCAACCCGGCCAAAAACTTCCAGGCCGGAGCGAAAGAACTGACCAATGAGGAGCTGCCGTTCGAGTTCCTGATGAACGCCCTGCGCCTGACTGAAGGTGTCGACGCCAAGCTCTACGCCGAACGCACCGGCCTTGAGCTGGCGAGCCTGGACGCCGCGCGCCGCGAGGCAGAACAAAGTGGCTTAATGCAGGTCGAACCGTCACGCCTGGCGGCCACTGACCGCGGGCAACTCTTTCTCAATGACCTGTTGCAGAAGTTTTTGAGCTGATCGCTCTAAGGAAATCGAATGGATCTGGTACTCGACCTGCTCGCCACCGTATCCCGCTGGAGCCGTAGCAACCTGTCGGAAATCTCCCTGGCCCTGGTCGGCTGTTTGCTGGTGTTGTTTGGCGCCGATATCAAAGGCTGGGTCGAAGCGCGCCTGGGCAGCATTGCCGGGGCGTTGCGCGTGCCGTTGATGGCCCTGGTGTGCATGATCGGCAGCGGCGCCGCGCTGATATACGCCACGCCATGGATCGTGCGGGGGCTGAGCCAGTTCAATAACTACAGCCTCGCACCGGTGCTGGTGGTGGTGCTGGTGTTGATTGGCGTAGTTGCGGACCGCCGCTGATTTAGAGCGCACCGCAAAACAACTGTGGGAGCTGGCTTGGCTGCGACGCAGACACCTCGGTGTATCAGTGATACCCAGGTGATGCTATCGCAGGCAAGCCAGCTCCCACAGTTGATTGCACTTCAGGTTTCCAGCTGATTAAGCCAGCTTCTCGAACTTCAAATCCCAAACACCATGCCCAAGCCGCTCGCCGCGGCGCTCGAACTTGGTGATCGGCCGCTCGGCCGGGCGTGGCACGCATTTGCCGTCTTCGGCCAGGTTGCGGTAGCCAGGGGCGACGCTCATCACTTCCAGCATGTATTCAGCATACGGCTCCCAGTCGGTGGCCATGTGCAGGATACCGCCGACTTTCAGCTTGCTGCGCACCAGTTCCGCGAAGGACGCCTGGACGATGCGGCGCTTGTGGTGACGGGCCTTGTGCCATGGATCGGGGAAGAACAGCATCAGGCGATCCAGGCTGTTGTCGGCGATGCAGCGGTTGAGCACTTCGATCGCGTCACAGTCATACACCCGCAGGTTGGTCAGGCCTTGGGTCAGCACGCCATTGAGCAGCGCGCCGACACCCGGACGGTGTACTTCCACGCCGATGAAATCCTGCTCCGGCGAGGCGGCAGCCATTTCCAGCAGCGAGTGCCCCATGCCGAAACCGATTTCCAGGGAGCGCGGGGCCGAACGGCCGAAGACGTGGTCGTAGTCCACCGGCGCATCGGCCAGCGGCAGGACGAACAGTGGCGTGCCCTGCTCCAGGCCCTTTTGCTGGCCTTCGGTCATGCGCCCGGCACGCATCACAAAACTCTTGATGCGGCGGTGCTTGGACTCGTCACCTTCGTCCACGGTGTTCGGCGTTTCGTTTGATTCAGTCATCAATAGCTCTTACTTGATCAGACCATCCAGCGGCGAAGAGGCGCTGGCGTAGAGTTTTTTCGGCATGCGACCGGCGAGGTAGGCCAGGCGGCCCGCGACGATGGCGTGGTTCATGGCTTCAGCCATCATGATCGGCTGCTGGGCGTGAGCGATGGCCGAGTTCATCAGCACCGCGTCGCAGCCCAGCTCCATGGCGATGGTGGCGTCGGAGGCAGTGCCCACGCCCGCATCGACCAGCACGGGGATCTTGGCTTCTTCGAGGATGATCTGCAGGTTGTACGGGTTGCAGATGCCCAAGCCGGAACCGATCAGGCCGGCCAGCGGCATCACGGCGATACAGCCGATTTCTGCCAGTTGGCGCGCGATGATCGGGTCATCGCTGGTGTAGACCATCACGTCGAAGCCTTCCTTGACCAGCGTTTCGGCGGCCTTGAGGGTTTCGATCACATTGGGAAACAGGGTTTTCTGGTCGGCCAGCACTTCCAGCTTCACCAGGTTGTGGCCATCGAGCAGCTCACGGGCCAGGCGGCATGTGCGCACAGCCTCGATGGCGTCGTAGCAACCGGCGGTGTTGGGCAAGAAGGTGTAGCGATCCGGCGACAGCACTTCGAGCAGGTTTGGCTCGCCTTCAATCTGGCCGAGGTTGGTGCGGCGCACGGCGAAGGTGACGATCTCGGCACCCGAGGCTTCGATGGCCAGGCGGGTTTCTTCCATGTCGCGGTACTTGCCGGTGCCGACCAGCAGGCGGGACTGGTAGGTACGACCGGCCAGGACGAAGGGCTTGTCGCTACGAACGATGCTCATGGGAAATCCTCTGTGTGGGTGAGGTTCTGCAGAATACGCGGTGGCGCACAGGCGCCGGACGGGCTAGCCGCCGCCGATGGCGTGGACCACTTCGACCTGGTCACCGTCGGTGAGCAAGGTCTCGGCGTGCTGGCTACGCGGGACGATATCCAGGTTGAGCTCCACTGCGACGCGACGCCCGGTCAGGTCCAGACGGGTCAGCAGGGCCGCAACGGTTTCACCGTCGGGCAGTTCAAAGGATTCGCCGTTCAACTGAATGCGCATGCCACGGGCCGCCATCGTTTTTAGGGGCCAGCATTCTAGCCCGATTGGGACGCAAAGGTCAGCTCCAAGCGTCAAGCGGTCAGCTGCAAGCGCCAGGCAGCGAGGCCAAGGAAAAACCAGCCGAGCAGAAATGCCAACCCGCCGAACGGGGTAATGATCCCCAGTTTGCTGATGCCGGTCAGGGTCAGCACATACAGGCTGCCGGAGAACAACAGGATGCCGACGGCAAAGGAGATGCCCGCCCAGCCGACCAACCGGCCAGGAATATGTGCGGCCAGCAGCGCCACGCCAAACAGTGCCAGGGTGTGTACCAGCTGATAGGTCACGCCGGTATGGAAGATCGCCAGGTAGTCGGCGCTCAGGCGGTTTTTCAGGCCATGGGCGGCGAAGGCGCCGAGGGCAACACCGGTGAAGCCGAAAAAGGCAGCCAACATCAGAAAACCACGCAGCATGAGGAACTCCAGTCAGACTCAAAGGGCCGGGTCTGTATAATGGCCCGCTCAACGGGTTCGGCCAAGCCATCTCTATGCTGCGTCTCCTCTTCAATCGTTTTCTCAAAGTCGTGAAATGGTTCGCCATCGGCAGTGTCTTGCTGGTGCTGCTGTTTCGTGTCGTCCCGCCCCCCTTCACCGCGTTGATGGTGGAGCGCAAGGTCGAATCCTGGTTCGACGGTGAGCCGATCGACCTGCAACGTACCTGGGTGCCGTGGGACCAGATCTCCGATGACCTGAAAGTGGCGGTGATGGCCGGTGAAGACCAGCGTTTCCCGCAACACTGGGGCTTTGATTTCGGCGCGATCCAGGCAGCGATCCTGCACAACGAGCGCGGTGGTTCGATCCGTGGCGCCAGTACGCTGAGCCAGCAGGTCTCGAAAAACCTGTTCCTGTGGGCCGGCCGCAGTTATCTGCGCAAGGGCCTGGAGGCCTGGTTTACCGGTTTGATCGAGGTGCTTTGGCCCAAACAGCGGATTCTTGAGGTGTACCTCAACAGCGTGGAATGGGATGAAGGCGTATTTGGCGCCGAGGCTGCCGCGCGGCATCACTTTGGGGTGAGTGCCAAGGCGCTCTCCCGTCAGCAGGCCAGCTACCTGGCGGCGGTGCTGCCTAACCCTCGGGTGTGGAGTGCCAGCCATCCGACTGCCTATGTGGCGCGGAGAGCCGCGTGGATTCGCCAGCAGATGAGCCAATTGGGTGGGGATGGTTACTTGGTGGAGTTGAATAACTCCCGCAAGGCGCCGTGGTCCGACTGAGACCCTACAAAACCGGTAGGAGCCGGCTTGAACTGGTCTTCTCATCCTTTGGCGAATGACAGGCCGCTATCGCTGGCAAGCCAGCGCCTACAAGGGATTGCGTGAGGCTTTGGGTTTTGCGCACAAACAAAAATGCCCCGATCTTACGATCGGGGCATTTTTTTGGCTTTTCGCAGCGTTTTAGGCGGCGATCGACAACTTCAGCTTGTTCATCGCGCTTTTCTCAAGCTGACGAATCCGCTCGGCCGACACGTTGTACTTCTGCGCCAGGTCGTGCAGCGTGGCTTTTTCTTCCGCCAGCCAGCGCTGGTAGAGGATGTCACGGCTACGGTCGTCCAGCACTTCCAGCGCTTCGTGCAGGTTGTGGTTGGAGTTGTCGCTCCAGTCGGCGTCTTCCAGTTGACGGGCCGGATCATACCGGTGGTCTTCCAGGTAATTGGCCGGCGATTGGAAAGCACTGTCGTCGTCCGCTTCGGCGGCCGGGTCGAACGCCATGTCATGGCCAGTCAGGCGGCTTTCCATCTCGCGCACTTCACGCGGCTCCACGCCGAGGCTTTCGGCCACGCGGTGGACTTCCTCGTTGTTGAGCCACGCCAGGCGTTTCTTCTGGCTGCGCAGGTTGAAGAACAGCTTGCGCTGGGCCTTGGTGGTCGCGACTTTCACGATGCGCCAGTTGCGCAGGATGAACTCGTGGATTTCCGCCTTGATCCAGTGCACAGCAAACGACACCAGGCGCACACCCATTTCCGGGTTGAAGCGCTTTACAGCCTTCATCAGGCCGACGTTGCCTTCCTGGATCAGGTCAGCCTGGGCCAGGCCGTAGCCGCTATAGCTACGGGCGATATGTACGACAAAACGCAGGTGGGCGAGCACCATCTGCCGAGCCGCCCCCAAATCCTGCTCATAGTAGAGACTCTCGGCCAGTTCACGCTCCTGCTCCGGTGTCAGCAATGGAATGCTGTTCACCGTGTGCACATAGGCCTCCAGGTTCGCACCCGGGACCAAAGCATAAGCAGGTTGCAAAGAAGTGGTCATACGAAAAAACCTCCGACTCACATAACTCGTGCAGTTCAGCACTGCGAAAATTGACCGGGAACCGTAGGACAAGTTCCCTAAACCACTGATACGGTCAATACAAACGAAACCACATTACCTTGACATTAACTACTTCGGCGCCAACTCACGTAAATGCCGTGCGACCGCAATCCAAGCACCGATATACCCCAACAGGACCGCGCCAAGCAAGAGCGACAGACCATCGGCCACTGGCACGCCGGCGAGGGCAAAATCACTGCCGTACAAGCCGGCAAGCCCGACTACCGCGTCGTTCAGCCAGTTCAAGCCAAACGCCAGCACGCCCCAGGACAAAATCCCGGCACCGAAGCCATAAAGCGCGCCCATGTACAGAAAAGGCCGACGCACATAGCTGTCCGTGCCGCCGACCAGTTTAATCACTTCTATCTCGGTGCGACGGTTTTCAATATGAAGACGAATGGTATTACCTATCACCAAAAGTAATGCAGACACCAACAACACCGTCAGGCCGAACACAAACCGGTCACCCAGCTTGAGAATTGCCGCCAGCCGCTCAACCCAGACTAGATCAAGTTGCGCCTGTTGTACCTTGGGCAGCTCTGCGAGTTTTTGTCGCAGGGCTTCCAGCGCCGGCTTGTCGACTTCATTCGGCGTCACCAGCACCACGCCCGGCAGTGGGTTCTGCGGCAGCTCCTTCAGCGCCTCGCCCAGGCCGGATTGCTGCTGGAACTCCTCAAGGGCCTGGTCGCGGCTGATGTACTCGGCATCGGCCACACCCGGCAGGTTCTTGATGTCATCGCGCAGGGTCTCGCCGTCTTTGGCGCTCGCATCCAGGTTCAGGTACAGCGAAATCTGCGCCGCACGCTGCCAGGAGCCGCCCAGGCGCTCGACATTATTAAGCAGCAGCGAGAGGCCCATCGGCAGGCTCAGGGCCACGGCCATCACCAGGCAGGTGAAAAAGCTGCCGATCGGTTGCTTGCCCAGGCGACGCAGGCTGTCCAGCAGGCTGGCGCGGTGGCTTTCGATCCAGGCGCGCAGCAAGGTGCTGAAGTCAGGACCGTCGTCTTCGTCGTGTTTTTTCTTTTTCGGCTGCGGATCGGCCGGTTTCGGTGCCACGCGTTCGGACACCTTGGGGCTGCGTGTAGCACTCATACGCCGGCCTCCCCGTCGCCGATCAGGCGGCCGCGCTGCAGGGTCAGCATGCGATGGCGCATGCGCGCGATCAGGGCCAGGTCGTGACTGGCGATCAGCACGCTGGTGCCCAGGCGGTTGATGTCTTCGAACACCCCCATGATCTCGGCCGCCAGGCGCGGGTCGAGATTACCGGTCGGTTCGTCCGCCAGCAGCAAGGCCGGACGGTGGACGATAGCGCGGGCAATGCCGACGCGCTGTTGCTGGCCGGTGGACAGGTCGCCGGGGTAGAGGTCGGTCTTGTCCGACAGCGCTACGCGCTCCAGGGCCGAATCCACGCGCTTGACGATCTCGGCCTTGGACAGCCCGAGGATCTGCAGCGGCAAAGCAATGTTGTTGAACACCGTGCGATCGAACAGCAACTGGTGGTTCTGGAACACTACGCCGATCTGGCGGCGCAGGAACGGAATCTGTGCATTGCTGATGGTGGCCAGGTCCTGGCCGGCCAGCAGCAGTTTGCCGGTGGTCGGGCGTTCCATGGCCAGCAGCAGGCGCAACAGGGTACTTTTGCCGGCGCCAGAGTGGCCGGTGACAAACAAGAACTCGCCCCGCCGTACTCGAAAGCTCAGCTCATGCAAGCCGACATGCCCGTTGGCATAGCGTTTACCGACCTGTTCGAATCGAATCATGAACGCTCCCGCTCGGCAAACAGTGCCTGTACAAAGGGTTCGGCTTCAAAAGTGCGCAGGTCGTCGATACCTTCACCGACGCCGATATAACGAATCGGCAACCCGAACTGTTTGGCCAGGGCGAAAATCACACCGCCCTTGGCCGTGCCGTCGAGCTTAGTCAATGCCAGGCCGGTCAGTTGCACCGTCTGGTTGAATTGTTTGGCCTGGCTGATGGCGTTCTGGCCCGTACCGGCATCGAGCACCAGCAGCACTTCGTGCGGCGCGTCGGCGTCGAGCTTGCCGATCACGCGGCGGACTTTCTTCAGCTCTTCCATCAAATTGTCTTTGGTGTGCAGGCGACCGGCGGTATCCGCGATCAGCACATCGATGTTACGGGCCTTGGCGGCTTGCACGGCGTCGAAGATCACCGAGGCGGAATCGGCGCCAGTGTGCTGGGCGATGACCGGGATCTTGTTGCGCTCACCCCAGACCTGCAACTGCTCCACGGCAGCGGCACGGAAGGTGTCGCCGGCAGCGAGCATGACTTTCTTGCCTTCCGACTGCAGCTTCTTCGCCAGCTTGCCAATGGTGGTGGTCTTGCCGGCGCCGTTGACACCGACCACCAGGATCACGAACGGCTTGTTCGGCGTGATCACCAGCGGCGCTTCCACCGGCTTGAGCATCGCTGCCAGCTCGGCCTGCAGAGATTTGTAGAGGGCATCGGCGTCGGTCAGCTGCTTGCGAGCGACCTTCTGGGTCAGGCTCTGGATGATCACCGCGGTGGCTTCGACGCCCACGTCGGCGGTCAGCAGACGGGTTTCGATGTCTTCCAGCAGCTCGTCATCAATGACCTTCTTGCCCAGGAACAGGCTGGCCATGCCTTCGCCGATGCTGGCGCTGGTTTTGCTCAGGCCTTGCTTGAGGCGGGCGAAGAAACCGGTCTTGCTGGTTTCGACAGGCGCGGCGGGCTCTTCGATGACGGCAGGGGCGGCAGACACTGGCTCGACCACCACCGGTGCCGGTGCTGGCGCTTCTACGACAACCGGCTGCGGCTCAATGACCACCGGAATCGGCGGCGCCACATGTTCGGCCTGTACATCTTCAACCAGTGCCACGGGCTCTTCGGCCACCGGCAATTGCGGCCATGGCTTGTGCTCGGGTTCTGGTTGCGGCTCTGGCTCTGGCTCAACCTCGGCCAGCGGCTGCAGCACCGGCTCGGCCATCGGCAATACCACCGGCGCCGGCGCTTCGGCAACCGGTTCGGCTTCTACTATAGGGTCCGGGATCGGTTCGGCTGGAACCTGCGGCTGTTCGGCGACGGGGGTTTCCTGCGGCTTTTTGCGCAGCCATCCGAACAGGCCTTTCTTCTCGCCAGCCGCAGCTGGGGTCTTCTTGTCGTCGTTGGAACCAAACATGGAGACGGCTATCTCAAGGTAGCGACGCGCCTGGGGGGGCGTCGGTAAATAAAATTCGATGCGTAACAGACTGTTTTTTAGCCAGCTCGTTCATGCGCAACATTTCGTAAGGCCTAAAACGGCCTCAACACGACTGCCGCAGTGGCCGTCCTTAAATCCGATCAGTATCCTAGCACCTCCTCGCCCGCCGACGCTAAGACCAAGCGGGCAGCCCAACAGGTTTAAAAACGAATGAATGCTCTAGCCCGCCACGCCGCAGGCCTGCTGTTCAGCACAGTTTGTCTGCCTCTCTCAGCCCTGGCTGCCGACCCACAACCCACCCACGAATTCACCCTGGATAACGGCCTCAAGGTGGTCGTGCGCGAAGACCATCGCGCGCCGGTGGTGGTTTCCCAGGTCTGGTACAAGGTCGGTTCGAGCTACGAAACCCCGGGCCAGACCGGTTTGTCCCACGCCCTGGAGCACATGATGTTCAAGGGTAGCGCCAAGGTCGGCCCCGGCGAAGCGTCGCTGATCCTGCGCGACCTGGGCGCCGAAGAAAACGCCTTCACCAGCGATGACTACACCGCCTACTACCAAGTGCTGGCCCGTGACCGCCTGGGTGTTGCCTTCGAGCTCGAAGCCGACCGCATGGCCAGCCTGCGCCTGCCGGCCGACGAGTTCAGCCGCGAAATCGAGGTGATCAAGGAAGAGCGCCGCCTGCGCACCGACGACAATCCAATGTCCAAGGCCTACGAGCGCTTCAAGGCCATGGCCTACCCCGCCAGCGGCTACCACACGCCGACCATCGGCTGGATGGCCGACCTGGACCGCATGAAGGTCGAAGAGCTGCGCCACTGGTACCAATCCTGGTATGTGCCGAACAACGCCACCCTGGTGGTGGTCGGCGACGTGACCCCGGACGAGGTGAAAAACCTGGCCCAGCGTTACTTCGGCCCGATTCCCAAGCGCGACGTGCCACCCGCCAAGATCCCGATGGAGCTGGCCGAGCCTGGCGAGCGCCTGCTGACGATGCGTGTGCAGACCCAACTGCCGAGCGTGATCCTCGGTTTCAACGTCCCGGGCCTGGCTACCGCCGAAGACAAGCGCTCGGTACAAGCCCTGCGCCTGATCTCGGCCCTGCTGGACGGCGGCTACAGCGCGCGTATTTCGGAGCAACTGGAGCGCGGTGAGGAGCTGGTCTCCGCCGCATCCACCAGCTACGACGCCTACACCCGTGGCGACAGCCTGTTCACCCTGACCGCCACGCCGAACCAGCAGAAGAAAAAGACCGTCGCCCAAGCCGAAGCGGGCCTGTGGCGCCTGCTGGAAGAATTGAAGTCCAAACCGCCGACCGCCGAAGAACTGGAGCGCATCCGCGCCCAAGTGATCGCCGGCGTGGTCTATCAGCGCGATTCCATCACCAGCCAGGCCACAGCCATCGGCTCGCTGGAAACCGTGGGGCTGTCCTGGAAGCTCATGGACACTGAACTGGCCGACCTGCAAAGCGTGACCCCGGAAGATATCCAGAAAGCCGCGCGCACCTATTTCACCCGCGAACGTCTGAGCGTCGCCCATGTTATGCCTGAGGAGACCGCTCATGAGTGATCGCAAAAGCAGCCGCCTGGTCCTGCCGGGCTTGATCGTCGTCACCTTGATTGCGGCAAGTGCCGTGTATTTCCTGCGCCCGAGCGACTCGATGGCCAGCCAGGCGCTGGACACGGCGCAATCGGCCAACACGCTGCAATCGCTGGCTGAGCTGGACGGCAAGGCGCCGACCAACCGCAAGCTCGACGTGCAGACCTGGACCACTGCCGAAGGCGCCAAGGTGCTGTTCGTGGAAGCGCATGAACTGCCGATGTTCGACATGCGCATCCTGTTCGCCGCCGGCAGCAGCCAGGACGGCAACACCCCAGGTGTGGCACTGCTGACCAACGCCATGCTCAACGAAGGCGTGCCGGGCAAGGACGTCAGCCAGATCGCCAGCGGTTTTGAAGGCCTGGGCGCCGACTTCGGCAATGGCGCTTATCGCGACATGGCTCTGGTGTCCCTGCGCAGCCTCAGCGACAGCGATAAACGCGACGCCGCCCTGGCACTGTTCGACCAGGTGATCGGCAAGCCGACCTTCCCTGCCGACTCTCTTGTGCGGATCAAAAACCAGATTCTCGCCGGCTTCGAGTACCAGAAGCAGAACCCCGCCAAGCTGGCCAGCCTGGAGCTGTTCAAGCGCCTGTATGGCGATCACCCGTACGCGCACCCGAGCGAAGGCACGCCGCAAAGCATCCCGAAGATTACCCTCGCGCAGTTGCAGGCGTTCCACGCCAAGGCTTATGCAGCAGGTAATGCGGTGATCGCCGTGGTCGGCGACCTGACCCGCGCCGAAGCCGAAGCCATGACGGCCAAGGTCTCGGCGTCGTTGCCCAAGGGCCCGGCGCTGGCCAAGATTGCCCAGCCGACCGAACCCAAGGCCGGCCTGAGCCATATCGAGTTCCCGTCCAAGCAGACGCACTTGCTGTTCGCCCAACTGGGCATCGACCGCGCCGATCCGGACTACGCAGCCCTGTCCCTGGGCAACCAGATCCTCGGCGGCGGCGGTTTCGGCACGCGCTTGATGAGCGAAGTGCGCGAGAAGCGCGGCCTGACCTACGGCGTGTACTCCGGTTTCTCGCCGATGCAGGTGCGCGGCCCGTTCATGATCAACCTGCAGACCCGCGCCGAAATGAGCGGTGGCACCCTGCGCCTGGTCGAGGACGTGCTGGCCGACTACCTCAAGACCGGCCCGACACAGAAGGAACTGGACGACGCCAAGCGTGAGCTGGCCGGCAGCTTCCCATTGTCCACCGCCAGCAACGCGGACATCGTCGGGCAACTGGGCGCGATGGGTTTCTACAACCTGCCGCTGAGCTATCTTGAAGATTTCATGAAACAATCCCAGGCCCTGACCGTAGAGCAGGTCAAGGCGGCCATGAACAAACACTTGAGCGCCGACAAGATGGTCATCGTGACCGCCGGCCCGACGATTGCGCAAAAGCCACTACCGCCCCCCACTGACAAACCCGCCGAGCAGCCGCTCGGGGTTCCGGAGCATTAATGGCCAGTTCATCTCGCCCGAAAAAACCTGTCCACAACGTGCATAACGGTGTGGGCCAACTGCGCATCATTGGTGGCGAATGGGGCAGCCGCAAGCTGAGCTTCCCCGACGTCGTCGGCCTGCGCCCCACGCCTGATCGCGTGCGTGAAACCCTGTTCAACTGGCTCGCGCCGTATATCGGCGGGGCCAAAGTGCTGGATCCGTTTGCCGGCAGCGGCGCATTGTTCCTCGAGGCGCTGTCCCGTGGCGCAGCCCAGGCCCAGGCGCTGGATGCAAGCAATGTGGCGGTGTCCAGCCTCAAGGAACACCTCGGCACCCTGCGCTGCACCAACGGCCAGGTGCAAACCGCCGACGCGCTGCGCTATCTGGAAACCCAGCCGGCAAGCGAATACGACGTGGTATTCCTCGACCCGCCGTTCAACCAGAACCTGTTACCCGCCGTGTGCACCTTGCTCGAAGAGCGCCAATGGCTGGCAGCGGATGCGTGGATCTACACTGAAAGCGAGACCGCGCCATCGACCCTCGGCTTGCCTGGCGCCTGGCGCCTGCACCGCGAGCAGAAGTCCGGTCGGGTGTATTACGCGTTGTGGCATCGGTTGGTCGACAGCGTCGCTTAATCTGTGGCGAGCAAGCTTGTCGTAATGAGCGGGCGTGTTGTGGTGAGCGGGCTTGCTGTGGTGAGCAAGCTTGTTGTGGTGAGCGGGCTTGCCCCGCGTCGGGCTGCGCAGCAGCCCCATAACCGCGACGGTGCTCTAACTGAATTAATGCGGCGTTCGTGTTGGGGCCGCTTCGCACCCCGACGCGGGTGCAAGCCCGCTCGCCACAGACTGAGAGTTTCATGACACCGTCCTCCGAACTGTTCACCCCCGCCTTCGGCCTCGGCAACCCTCACCTGCAAACCCTGTGGGGGCCGCTATGGCGCCCGACGACCCATATCGAACGCCAGCGCGAACGCCTGTGGCTGGAAGACGGCGATTTTCTGGACCTCGACTGGCATGGCCCGCATGACGCGCAGGCGCCATTGGTGCTGGTGCTGCATGGGCTGACCGGCTCATCCAATTCCCCCTATGTGGCCGGCCTGCAAAAAGTCCTCGCGGCTCAAGGCTGGGCCAGTGCCGCCTTGAACTGGCGCGGCTGTTCCGGCGAGCCAAACCTGTTGGCACGCAGCTATCACTCGGGCGCCAGCGAGGATCTGGCCGCGGCGATTGCCCACCTGCGCGCGAAACGGCCGTTGGCGCCGTTGTATGCAGTGGGTTATTCGCTGGGGGGCAATGTGCTGCTCAAACACTTGGGCGAAACCGGCGAAGCCTCCGGCTTGCAAGGCGCGGCGGCGGTGTCGGTGCCGTTTCGGCTGGACCAGTGTGCGGACCGGATCGGGCTGGGTTTCTCGCGGGTTTATCAAAAGCACTTCATGCGTGAAATGCTCGCGTATATCCGCGTCAAGCAAAGCCGTTTTTTACAGGATGGCCGGGCAGACGGGCTGAAAACCCTGGAAGCCCTCGGCTCACTGGAGAAGATGCGCACGTTCTGGGACTTCGATGGCCGGGTCACGGCGCCACTGCACGGCTTCCTGAGTGCCGAGGACTACTACCGCCGCGCGTCGAGCCGCTACTACTTAGGATCGATCCGCACCCCGACGCTGATTATCCAGGCGGCCGATGATCCGTTTGTATTCGCCCATAGCCTGCCCGAGGCCAGCGAGTTATCGGAGTGCACCGAGTTTGAGCTGACGGCAAAGGGTGGGCATGTGGGGTTTGTCGACGGCTCGCTGAAGCGCCCGGGTTATTACCTCGAACGCCGAATCCCTCAGTGGCTACTGGCACAACACGGCTGAACATGGAGAAGCTGGCTTGCCTGCGATAGCAGTGTGTCAGCCGATTATCCGCTCGCTGACACGCCCTCATCGCAGGTAAGCCAACTCCCACACTCGATGCGGCTCACACCGCAACCGACTCAGTCGCCGGTAGCAATTTCACGCTGCGGATCGGTAATCCACTCACTCCACGACCCCGCATACAACTTGCCCAACGGGTAACCCGCCAGGCTCAGGGCGAACAGGTTGTGGCACGCCGTCACCCCTGAACCGCAATACGCCACCAACTCCTCCGGTGAACGCCCCTGCAATTGAGCGGCGAAACGCTGCTTGAGCTGGTCGGCTGGCAGGAAACGGCCATCACTGCCAAGGTTTTCGGTGAATGCCGCACACTGCGCGCCGGGGATGTGCCCGGCGATCGGGTCGATGGGCTCCACGTCACCGCGAAAACGTGGCTGGGCGCGGGCATCGATCAAGGTCAGGCCCGGTTGGCCCAGGCGTTTTTGCAGGTGTTCGGCATCCAGCACCAGGCGGTTGTCCGGCGTCCCGGCGAAGGTACCCGGCTCGACCACCGGCGCGTCCAGGCTCAGCGGGAAACCGGCGGCGTGCCAGGCCTTGAGGCCGCCGTCCAGGATAAACACGCCGTCACGTTTGCCCAGCCAGGCCAGCAACCACCAGGCGCGGGCAGCAAAAGCACCGGGGCCGTCGTCATACAGCACGACATCGGTGTCGGCGTTAATACCCCAGGCGCGCAATTGCCGGGCAAAGGTGTCCGCCACCGGCAACGGGTGACGACCGGTCACGCCCTTGGTCACCGGGCCGCTGAGATGGCGCTCGAGGTCGGCGTACTGCGCGCCCTCAATATGCCCTTCGGCATAGCTGCACAGCCCGTAGTCCGGGTCTTCCAAGGCAAAACGGCAATCCAGGATCACCAGCCCGGCCGACTTCTGGCGCTCGGCCAATTGCTGGGGGCTGATCAGTTGGGCAAGCGGCATGACGGACTCCTGTGAACAGATTCGGGAAAGGTCCTACTTCACTTCTTCCAGTGCCTGATTCAACGGCACGTAAAACTCTTTGAACAGGGCATCCACCGCGTCTTTCGCCTGGGGCGTGACGAACCCGGCCTCCAGCACCAGCACCTGGTAGACCCCGCGCTTGATGGCTTCGGCGCTCAAATGGGCGGAGTTTTCATTGGTGGTGCACAAGAACCGCACCCACGAGGTGAGGATGATCCACGCATTGAGGGTCAGGGCCTCGGTCTGCACCGGGTCCATGTTGAGGATGCCGGCATCGACAAACCCCTGGTAAATGGCATTACCCTGGATCAGGCAGCGCTGGGAAAACCGTCGGTAGCCAGTCGCCAGTTCCGGGTCGCTTTCCAGCAAGTGCTCGAGGTCGCGGTGCAGGAAGCGGTAGCGCCACATGCCGGCCAGCACGGCCTGCAGGTAAAAGCGCTTATCTTCGACGGTCACGGCGCGGCCTTGGGGCGGGCGCAGAAAACTGTCCACCAACGCTTCGTACTCACGAAACAACACGGCGATGATCGCCTGCTTGTTGGGGAAGTGGTAGTACAGGTTGCCCGGCGAAATTTCCATATGGGCGGCAATATGATTGGTGCTCACACTGCGCTCGCCCTGCTGGTTAAAAAGCTCCAGGCTGGTTTGCACAATGCGCTCGCTGGTCTTTACTCGTGGTGCCATAGGGGATCAGCTTCTAAACACGTGATGGGGCATCTTACGGCCTATCCTTGCCAGGATAAATCTGCATGTTGCTGCAATGTTATTTGACAACTTAGAGCAATGACTCTAAAAATCCACGCAGACCTATAACAATCGGGAACTGCGCCATGTCTGCCAACATTGCCTATCTGCAAGATTCCCAGGCGCTGGATCATCTCCAGGACCTGTTCGACGCGCAACGCCGTGCCTATGCCGCCAACCCGATGCCGCCGGCGGCGCAGCGCCAGCAATGGCTCAAGGCTCTGCGTGATGTGCTCAGCGACGAACGCCAGGCGTTGATCGACGCGATCAGCCAGGACTTCAGCCACCGCAGTGCAGACGAAACCCTGTTCGCCGAATTGATGCCCAGCCTGCATGGCATTCACTACGCCAGCAAACATCTCAAGGGCTGGATGAAACCTTCCCGTCGCGCTGTAGGCATTGCCTTCCAGCCGGCTTCAGCCAAGGTGATCTACCAACCGCTGGGCGTGGTCGGGGTGATCGTGCCCTGGAACTACCCGCTGTACCTGGCCATTGGCCCCCTGGTCGGGGCGTTGGCCGCCGGAAACCGGGTGATGCTCAAGCTCAGCGAGTCCACACCCGCCACCGGCGAGTTGCTCAAGGCGCTGCTGGCGAAGATTTTCCCCGAGGACCTGGTGTGCGTAGTGCTCGGCGAAGCCGAAGTGGGCATGGCGTTTTCCAAGCTGCGTTTCGATCACCTGCTGTTTACCGGCGCCACCAGCATCGGCAAGCATGTGATGCGCGCCGCGGCCGAACACCTCACGCCGGTGACCCTGGAATTGGGCGGCAAGTCGCCGGCCATCGTGTCTGCCGATGTGCCACTCAAGGATGCCGCCGAACGAATCGCCTTCGGCAAGGCCTTGAATGCCGGGCAAACCTGCGTGGCGCCGGACTACGTGCTGGTGCCGGAAGATCGCGTTGAAGGTTTCGTCGAGGCTTACAGCAAGGCCGTGCGCGGATTTTATCCGACGTTAACCGATAACCCGGACTACACCGCCATCATCAATGAGCGGCAACTGGCCCGACTGAATGCCTACATCAAGGACGCCACCGACAAGGGCGCCACGCTGGTCCCCTTGTACGACCAGGGCCAGGCCCGGCGCATGGCCCACAGCCTGTTGCTGAATGTCAGCGATGACATGACCGTGATGCAGGACGAGATCTTCGGCCCGGTGCTGCCGATCGTGCCGTATCGAGGCCTCGACCAGGCGTTTGCCTACATCAACGAAAGGCCTCGCCCACTGGCCCTGTATTACTTCGGCTACAACAAGGGCGAGCAGAATCGCGTACTTCACGAGACTCATTCCGGCGGCGTGTGCCTGAACGACACCCTGCTGCACGTGGCCCAGGATGACATGCCCTTTGGCGGCATCGGCCCCTCGGGCATGGGCCACTACCACGGCCACGAAGGTTTTCTCACGTTCAGCAAAGCCAAGGGCGTGCTGGTGAAACAGCGCCTCAATGCGGCCAAGTTGATCTACCCGCCGTACGGCAAAGCCATCCAGAAGTTGATCCAGAAGCTGTTCGTTCGCTGATTCCGCCACTCTCGGGATAACAATAACAATGAACCCTAGCCTGACTGATTCACCCGCGCTGTCGCGGCGCGGCGTATTGAAAATCGGCTTGTGCGCCAGCGCGTTCCTGGCCACGGCCGGGCTCGGCGCCAGCCTCAGCGGCTGCTCCAGCAGCACCCCGGCCAGCGGCTTTGCCATGCTACGCAGCAGTGACCTGCCGTTTTTGCGCGCGGTAATCCCGGTGTTGCTCGAAGGCGCGGCGAGCGCCCAAGAGGTGGTCGCCGGGATTGAAGACACCCTGAAGAAGCTCGACTACAGCCTGCAGCACCTGTCGCCGGAAATGTTCAAGCTCACCCAGCAACTGTTCGACGTATTGGGCATGGGCATCACCCGTGGCCCATTGACCGGCATCTGGGGCAGCTGGGAAAACGCCAGCGCGGAGCAGATCCGCAACTTCCTGCACCGCTGGGAAAACAGCTATCTCAACCTGCTGCGCATGGGCCAGGGCTCGCTGCTCAAGCTGGTAATCATGTCGTGGTACTTCCGCCCGCAGTCCTGGGCGCATTGCGGCTATCCGGGCCCGCCCAAGGTCTAGCCCTGGCTGATAACCCGCTCCAATGTGGGAGCTGTACCCGCAGGCAGGCCGCTTTCGCAGGCAAGCCAGCTCCCACACCGACTGCAACTTCGTATAACAATAAGAGTGCCTGTCTATGCCCGTACCCGATCTGTTCCGCGACGGCCTGGCCCGTGGCTGGAAAACCCACAATGGCGCCGCTCTCGACAACGACCTGACCCTGGAGGCCGACGTAGCGATCATCGGCAGCGGTGCCGGTGGTGGCACCACCGCCGAGATCCTCAGCGCCGCCGGCTACAAGGTGTTGCTGATCGAAGAAGGCCCGCTCAAGACCAGCAGCGACTTCAAGCTGCTCGAGGACGAGGCCTACACCAGCCTGTATCAGGAAGGCATCGGCCGCATGAGCAAAGATGGCGCGATCACCATCCTGCAGGGCCGCGCGGTGGGCGGGACCACGCTGATCAACTGGACCTCCAGCTTTCGTACGCCGGACGCGACACTTTCACACTGGGCCAGCGAATATGCGGTGAAGGGCCACAGCAGTGCCGAAATGGCGCCCTGGTTCGAAAAAATGGAGCAACGCCTGGGGATTGCCCCCTGGGCCATGCCGCCCAATGCCAACAATGACGTGATCCGCAAAGGCTGCGAAAAGCTCGGCTACAGCTGGCATGTGATCCCCCGCAACGTGCGCGGCTGCTTCAACCTGGGCTATTGCGGCATGGGCTGCCCGGTCAACGCCAAGCAATCGATGCTGGTAACCACCATCCCCTCGACCCTGGAAAAAGGCGGCGAGCTGCTGTATCTGGCCCGCGCCGAACGCCTGCTCTACAGCGGCGACCACATCAGCAGACTGGAATGCGTGGCGATGGATGAACGCTGCGTGGCACCGACTGGCCGCAAAATCACGGTCAAGGCCAAGCATTACGTGCTGGCCGGCGGCGGCATCAACAGCCCTGCCCTGCTGATGCGCTCGGATGCCCCGGACCCGCATTCGCGGCTGGGCAAGCGCACCTTCCTGCACCTGGTGAATTTCTCCGCCGGGCTGTTCGAGGAGGTGATCAACCCGTTCTACGGCGCGCCGCAGTCAATCTACTCCGACCATTTTCAATGGCAGGACGGCACCACCGGCAAAATGTCCTACAAGCTTGAGGCGCCGCCGCTGCACCCGGCGCTCGCCAGCACCCTGCTCGGCGGCTACGGCACGCAGAACGCCTTGGACATGAAGCAATTGCCCAACACCCACGCGATGCTGGCCCTGCTGCGCGACGGTTTCCACCCCGACAGCCCGGGCGGCAGCGTGGAGTTGCGCGGCGATGGCACCCCAGTGCTCGACTATCAGGTATCGGCGTACGCCTGGGACGGCCTGCGTCGCGCCTTTCACAGCATGGCCGAGATCCAGTTCGCGGCGGGAGCCAAGTCGGTCAAGCCGCTGCACCACGATGCGCGCTACGTGACGAGCTTGGCCGAAGCCCGCACGCTGATCGAAGGGCTGAACCTGGAACTGCACCGCACCTGCCTGGGCAGCGCCCATGTGATGGGCGGTTGTGCCATGGGTGAAGACCCAAAAAATGCGGTGGCCGACAGCCTTGGCCGTCATCACCAATTGCGCAATCTGTCGATCCACGATGGCTCGTTGTTCCCCACCAGCATTGGGGCCAACCCGCAATTGTCGGTGTATGGATTGACCGCACAACTGGCGACAGCCTTGGCCGAACGTCTGAAAACAGCGTGAAAAAACACGCTATTCGCCATGTCTATAGTGCTTTCTTCTGCATAAGTTGACTTGGCCGACCGGGACGGCTGCGATACCATCCGGTTCCCCAACGGACTCCGCCAGGACGACGCGATGAACCGAGTGTTGTACCCAGGTACCTTCGACCCGATTACCAAAGGCCATGGCGATCTGGTCGAACGTGCCTCACGCTTGTTCGACCATGTGATCATCGCGGTCGCGGCCAGCCCCAAGAAAAACCCGCTGTTTCCCCTGGAACAGCGCGTGGAGCTGGCGCGTGAGGTCACCAAGCACCTGCCCAACGTGGAAGTGGTAGGCTTTTCCACATTGCTGGCGCACTTCGCCAAAGAGCAGAACGCCAATGTGTTCCTGCGTGGCCTGCGTGCGGTGTCGGACTTCGAATACGAATTCCAGCTGGCCAACATGAATCGCCAACTGGCACCGGACGTGGAAAGCCTGTTCCTCACGCCGTCGGAGCGTTATTCGTTCATTTCCTCGACGTTGGTCCGTGAAATTGCCGCTTTGGGCGGAGATATCACCAAGTTCGTGCACCCGGCCGTGGCCGACGCGCTGACACTGCGTGTCAAGAAGTAATTTCTGTAAGCGAGCTTATTGTGGCAAACGGGCCTGCCCCGCGTTGGGCTGCGAAGCGGCCCGAATAAAGCCACCGCGTAGTTTCAGCCAGCGCACAGCCGCCTGTTTCAGGGCCGCTTCGCAGCCC
>NZ_JASCPP010000004.1:0-154123 GCF_029959745.1 Pseudomonas sp. PS01298
GGCGATGGCGACCTCAAGATTCGTGCAGTCCTTGGGGGCGCATCGCCGGCAAGCCGGCTCCTACGGGGGTTAGCCTTTAGCCGACTTGGCGCATTCGCAGCCAGTGGCCGCCGCACACGGCTCGCCATGGGCATGGTGCTCGGCACAGCCCTGGCAGCAATAGCCCTTGCCGTCCTTCATTACCGCATCAGCTCCCAGCACACACTTGCAGTGTGGGCAGGCACAGGTTTTATCGGGCATGGTCAGACTCCTTCTTCATGGTCGTCCCGGTGCGGCGAGCGCCGGCACCTTAAGCAGTGACTGCGGCCCGCCGTCGATGGTTCAAACCATCAGTCGGTGCGCGTATTGCTGCGGTACATGAACACCAAAGCCAGGGCCAGACACGCCATTGCAACGATCCGGGCGCCCGACAATTCGATCGCCGGGTTGCCCAGCCAGCCGAAGTTGTCGATCAGCATGCCCATGCCCAGTTGGCCGAGGATCACCGCCACGGTCGCGACCGCCGTACCGACCACCGGCACCGCGCCGACCATCACCATCATGTACACCACACCAAACAGCGCACCGGTCAGTTGCCATTTAGGCACGTCCAACAGGGTCACGGGATAGGCCGGTTCGAAGAACAGAATCATCAGCGCGGTAACAATCGCCCCGACCACAAAGGTCACCAGGCTGCCGCGCAATACACCCACCGCCTGGCCCAGGCGACCATTGATCGCCGCCTGCACGCTCAACACCGCCCCTGCGGCAATCACCAGTACCAATAACAGAATCAGATTCATCGCCTTAACCTCGTGCAATCAAAACAAGTGCCACCACAATCAACGCCAGGGCAATCCAGCGCTCGCCATTCACGCGCTTGCGCGCCGTGCCGAACCAGCCGAAATGGTCGATCAGCACGCTCTTGCCGACCTGGCCCGACAGAATCGCGATCATGGTCATGGCAATCCCGATATGCGGCGTGGCCAGGGTCAGCACCACCACGTACATCGGCCCCAGGAAGCCGCCGATCAATTGCCAGCGCGGCAGCTCGGACAGGGCCGGGCCCTTTTGCGGGCCGCTGAACAACAGCAGCAAATACAGGATCGCCGAGCCGACGCCAAAGATGCTCAAGGTTGCCCACAAATGCCCGACTTGCACGCCCAGCGGCCCGAGCAGGCCGGCTTCGACCGACAGCCCCATACCGGCCAGGATCACCAACGGCAACAGCAGCAGCCGCAGGAGGTTTTTTTTCGGCTTGGCTTGCGCCACGCCCTCAATAGAACTTGCTTGCATACATCACCTGCACATCAACAAAGGATTGGATGACGCGCATTATCCGGTGGTCGTCCTGTGCGATAAATGGGAGCATACGGACAACACCTTTGCGCATTACGCACAGCCTGGAGGCATGATGCAGGGCTTGAATGAATTGAGTTTCAAGGCGCTACGCCTGTTCGTCGCGGTGCTGGACCATGGCAGCTTTTCGGAAGTGGCACGCCGCGAGAGCCTGGCACCCTCCTCGATTTCCCGGCAGATCCAACTGATGGAACAGGCCCTCGGCCAGCAATTGCTCTATCGCCACACCCGCGCGGTCAGCCCCACCGAGGCCGGGCGTTTGCTGGGACGCCACGCGCGCTTGATGCTGGAACAACTCGAAGCCGCCGGCCAAGCCCTGCAGGAGCAGGAAAGCGAACCCAGCGGCCTGGTGCGCATCAACGCGCCGATGGTCTTTGGCCAGCGCCACCTGGCGCCGTGGCTGGGCGAGTTGTGCCGGCGCTACCCGAAGCTGCAACTGGATATCCAGCAGACCGACACCTACGTCGACCCGCTGCAAGACGGCACCGACCTGATGTTTCGCATCGGCGTGCTCAACGACTCCAGCATGCAGGCTCGCATCTTTGCCCCGCAGCGTTTTCGCCTTGCCGCCAGCCCCGCCTATCTGGCCCTGCATGGCACACCCACCCACCCTGACGAACTGATCGACCATCAGTGCCTGGCCTACAAGGGCATCACCGGCCAGCAACGCTGGTTCTTCCGCAAGGGCCAGGGCGACTGGAAGCCCTACAGCGTCAAGGGCCCGATTACCGGTAACCACGCCGACACCCTCACCCACGCCGCCGAGCAAGGCCTGGGGCTGGTGGTGTTTCCCTCCTGGTTAATCGGCGAAGGCCTGCGCGCCGGCACGTTGCAGGCGGTGCTGACGGACTATGAGGTGGCGACCACCCTGGAGCCCCAGCAGATCGCCGCGTTGTGGCCGGGGAGCCGACGGTTGTCGCTGAAGGTGCGCACGGTGATCGATTACTTCGTGGAGTGTTTTGGCAGCGTGCCGTATTGGGATCGGTGAGGCAGGTTGAGTGTGCAGGACATCGCTGCTGCGGATTTTTCCCACCCAATGAGGTAGGCCCGTTCTGTTTTTCCGGGCCAGCATTTTCCAGCACGGCAGGCTCGGGCAGACTCCCAGCAGATCTTTTTTTTGGGGAAACGCCATGGAAGTCGTGCATTACAAGAAAGTTTAAATCATCCCAATGGCCCCGCAGGCTTGATCAAAACACCCACTGGCCAATCAACCACGCATTCGCCCCACTGATCACCGCAAACAGAAACCACGCCAGCATCCTGGTCGGCAGCCGATTGACGAACGGTCCCATCAGTTGCTTGTCGCCGGTCATGCGAATCAGCGGGTACAGCGCGAACGGCAGCTGCAGGCTGAGCACCACCTGGCTGAGGATCAGCAGTTTGCCGATGGCGTCGTCGCCCATCAGCCATACGCCCAGGAACGCCGGGATCAGCGCCAGCCCGCGGGTGATCAAGCGACGTTGCCAGCAAGGGATGCGCAGGTTGAGATAGCCCTCCATGATCACTTGCCCGGCGATGGTGCCGGTGAAGGTCGAGCTTTGCCCGGACGCCAGCAAGGCGACGCCGAACAGGATGCTGGCGAAGGCGCCGCCCACCAGTGGGTCCAGCAGGTGATAGGCGTCCTGGATCTCGACCACATCGGTGTGCCCGGTTTTGTGGAAGGCCGCGGCGGCGAGGATCAGGATCGCCGCATTGACCAGCAACGCCAGGGCCAGCGAGCCGATGGTGTCGATCCGGGCCAGCTTCACCGCGTCCTGTTTGCTGGCGAGGTCTTTGCCGATCAGCCGGGTTTGTACGATCGAGCTGTGCAGGTACAGGTTGTGCGGCATCACCGTGGCCCCGAGGATGCCGATGGCCAGGTACAACGGCGCAGCGTCGCTGATGGCCGACAATGAGGGCGTGAAGCCGCTGAACACGTCGGGCCAGTAAGGCTTGATCAGCACCAGCTCGATGAAGAAACACACGCCGATGGTCGCCACCAACGCCAGCATGATCGCTTCCAGGCGGCGAAAGCCCCGGTTTTGCAGGGCGAGGATCAGCAAGGTGTCAAAGGCAGTGATGACGATGCCGGTTGTCAGTGAAACCCCCAGCAGCAAGTGAAACGCCAGGGCACAGCCAAGCACTTCGGCGAGGTCGGTGGCGATGATCGAGACTTCCGCCAGCAGCCACTGGGTGCGTGCCGAACGCGGGCTGTAGCGCTCGCGGCACAGTTGCGCCAGGTCCTTGCCGGTGGCGATGCCCAGCCGCGAGCACAGGCACTGCACCGCCATCCCGGCGAGGCTGGCCAGCAGCACCACGAACAACAAGTTGTAGCCGTAGCGCGACCCGGCCTCGATGGCCGTGGCCCAGTTGCCCGGGTCCATGTAGCCGATGGAGATCAGCAGCCCGGGGCCGGCAAACATGAGGATGCGTTTGAAGAACGAAGCGTTGGGATCAACGGCGACGGAGCCGGCCACTTCCGGTGGGCAGAATGGAGCGGTAGCGATTTTCGGCAGGCTGAATTTCACGCGGTATCCCAGGCAAACACACAAGACAAGGGCGCAGCTTATCAGTCGGATGCGACCGTGCGCATCACCGTGTCCCGAGGCAGGTCAAACGTCTCGACCACCTGCACCACCAGGTCGATCTCCTGGTTCAGCGCTTCACGCTCCATGCGTTGGCGAATCAGCCCGACCACCAGCACCGCCAGGGTGGTGATCGAATACGCCGGGCCGGAAAACGCACGCACCCCGCTCACCAACAGCATGGCGGCGGCCAAGGCCTGGCCCACCACCGGGATCGCCGTGGCCGCCCCACGGCGCAGGATAAACCCGGTCAATCCGGCCAGTGCCGTCCCGCTCAACGCCGCCGTGGCCGAGCGGCCGACATCGAAACGGCTGAACACGCCCTGCTCTTTCTGCGCCGCCGCCTTGAGTTCAGCGTCGAACACTTGGCGGTCAGCCGTGCTCAGCTTGGCTTTGTACTGCTCGATGAGTTTTTCCGCGACTTGTGCTTCGACATCAGCCAAAGCCACCGTCTCCAGGGGCTCATCGAACTTGATCCCCAGGCGCTGCGCGACATCTTCGGCGATCTGGCGGTAATTCACGCCATGGCCACGGGCCAGGTTCATGAAGCTGTCGCCGCCCATGCGCTGCAACTCGATGGCCAGCTTCAGCGGCTCGCGTACCGTGGCATCGATCGAGGCACTGCGTTTTTGTGCCATCAACTCGGCGAGGAACTTCACTTCTTCCGGTCGCGCCTGCACCAGGGCCGGGAACAGGTCTGCGTCTTCCTCGGCAAAGCGCACCTCGCTGCTGCGCTGGTCGGCGCGGATCATGCCGCGCCGCTCCTGCAACAGGTCGGTGTACTGCACCACGGTCTGCAACTGCGGCCAGTAGGCGGCGTGATCGAAGCTGGCCAGGTGCACATTGGTGACCTTGGCCTTGAGCGCCGGGGTCACCGGGATTGCGTAACGACCAATGCAGCGCTCGGTGTCAGGTTTCATCGCCAAGGCCCAGTCCTTGCTCGAGTGACAGTTGATCACCCGCCCCTTGAGCGGCGCCGAGACCTCGTCCCACGGGCTCGACGTACAGATCGCGCCGCCCATCAGCAGCAGGTTGTCCAACGGTAGCTCGCGAGCGGTTTCGGGGTTGGCCAACAAGCTCTTGACCAGAATGCGCGCGCCCAGGGAGTGGCCGATCAGGTTGATACGCCGCACTTGCAGCGCTTCCCCGTGCAGGTAACCGGCGAGTTCCGGCAGCAGGCTCCTGGCCACTTCGTCGACCCGGGCCTCGACACTTTTGTAGTGGTCGAGGAAATAGGCAATCGCCTTGCCCACCCCCACGGTCGCCGCGCCGAGGCTACCACCGCCAAGCATCGCGGTGATCACGTCCTTGAACGGCGCAAACAGGTTTTCCAGGAAATGCCCCGCCGGCCAGAACAGCATCAGGTTGGTCGAGCCTTCGATCGCCGCCAACTGTTGCTTGAAATTGCCCAGTTGTTGCTGATTGAAGAACGCCGAATAACCGTGGACATAGAGATTGAGCACCTCCCCCTGCGGCTCGCCACACAACACGAACGTGGGCTTGCGAGTGCGGTGCATTTCATCCCACTGGTGCTGCATGGGGCGGTGACTCCTGGTGACAAGGGACGGCGATAGTAACAAAGGGTGAGACTCAACGCCGTACCGCTGGGGGGAAAGGCGCCAGGTTGGCGCCCTCCTCCTTTCAGAACATCGACGCCGCCTTGGATTTGGCCAGGTAGCGCGCCGGTGAATCCCCCAGGTTGCGGCGAAACACCGAGGTGAATGCGCTGGAACTGCTGAAACCCAGCTCGAAGGCCACATCGGTGATCGACGAGCCATGACTGAGCCGCGCCGTGGCCTCCAGCAGGCAGACCTGCTGGCGCCACGATACAAAGGTCATGCCGGTGCACTCCCGGAAGTTACGCGTAAAGGTGCGCCGGCTCATGCTCGACCAATCGGCCATTTCGCCGATGGAGATTTTCTGCGTCGGCGCTTCGAGAAACCGCTGACAAGAACGGGCCAGGCGCGACTCGGAGGGCAATGGCGCGCTGAGCGGCAGCTCGGGCATGGCGCCGATCTCGTCGATCAACAGGGTCAGCACGCAGCGGTCCCTGACACTCGGCGACGCCGACGGCCCGATGGCCAACGCCGCTTCCAGCAAATGCCGCAGCAGCGGCGACACCCCGAACACCTGGCAGTAATCCTGCAAACCGGCACGCGCGGCCGCATCGTCGTCCAGGTAGGTGTTGAGCATCACCACATCGCCGCGCATGTGCATCTCATGCGCCACCCCGCCCGGCACCCAGATCGCCCGTTGCGGCGGGACCACCCAGTTACCCAGGTCGGTGAACATCTTCAGCGCCCCCGTCGAGGCATAGGCGAACTGTCCCCGACGATGGGTGTGGCGTGGAAACACCGTGCCGGACGGGTACTCCCGCAGCGTCACCACCGCTTCGGGGCTGTCGAGTTCGTAAGGAGAAAAAGTGAAGGTCGGCGGCATGGCCCGATTTTGTCAAAGTATGACCTGACATAGCAAGCGGGCCATTACTCTGCCACCTAGAATCGTTGCTCCCCAAGTTGGGTTCATATCGAAGGGATACTCGGAAAATGACGATCAAAAACTACTTGGACGTACGAGTAGATGGCGCGGTGTTGATGGTGGGCCTCAACCGCCCGCAGAAGCGCAACGCCATGTCTCTCGAGGTCATGCATGAACTGCGCGAGACCTTCAGCAACCTGCCTGAAGGCATTGGTGCCGCCGTGCTCTACAGCACCAGCCAGCATTTCTGCACGGGGCTGGACCTGTCGGAAATCCGCGACCAATCGGTGATCGACAATGTCCAGGCCTTCCGTGAGTGGCATAAAACCTTTGAACTGATCCAGTTCGGCAAGGTGCCGGTCGTGGCCGCCATTACCGGTGCGGCCATCGGCGGCGGCCTGGAAATCGCCACGGCCTGCAGTATTCGCGTGGTCGATGACAGCGCGTTCTTCTCGCTGCCCGAAGCCATGCGCGGCCTGTATGTGGGCGTCGGCGCCTCGGTGCGCTTCCCGCGCATCGCCGGCATCGCCCTGATGACCGACATGATGCTCACCGGCCGTACGCTCTATGCCAAGGAAAGCTACGAGCGCGGCGTGGCGCAGTACCTGGTCCCGGTCGGCCAAGCGGTGCTCAAGGCGACTGAACTGGCGCACAAGATCGCCGGCAACCTGCCCATGACCAACTACGCGGTCACCCACGTGCTGCCACGTATCGTGGATCAGAGCCAGCAGGACGGCCTGATGACAGAAGCCTTGATTGCTGCAGTGGTGTCCTCCGACACCCGCACACAGGATCGCCTGGCGGATTTCCTGGATCGCAAGAAGGACAAGATCCAGACCGCCCCGGCGGTGTAACTCGCGGTCGTGAATGTTGCCGAGCTTCCTCGGCAAACCATGGATGGCCTTCACAACTCACTATCAACCCGGTGAAACCATGTTTCAGCACAGCACTCAAGACGATCTTTATCGCAGCAATGACGCCGCCGATGAACGATTGATCAAAATCGAACGCAGCTGGCACAAACGCGCACAGATCAAGCTCGATTCCCAACGCCCGGATATCCAGCTCGACCTGCAGGCCCCGGACTTTCTCGAGGCCCTGTTACCTTTCGCCCATGACCCGCACTACCAGCACTACCCCCACGCGCTGAAACTGCTGATCCTGTCGGCGGGCTGGGTGATCTACAACCAGAAAACCATCGCCATCGAAACCGAGATCATCTGCCCGTCCTGCATCGACCTGCTGCAACTGGGCTCGCGCCTGAGCTCAGCCAGCGCCGCGACCATTTCCGAAACCCTGGCGGATGAGGCCTACCACACACTGTTCTCGATCAACATGTGTGAATTGGCGGTTACCCAGCGCGGCATGCGCATCAAATGGCCGGAGCTGGAATTGACCCGCCACTTGAGCCAGGCCCAGGCAACGATGTCCGAGGCGGACTTCAAGATCTACCGCCTGGCCTTCTCGCTGGTGTCGGAGACCTTCATCAGCGACTACCTAGCCGACCTCAGCGACGCACCCGAGATCCAGCCGGTGTTCCGTCACGTCGTGGCCCTGCACAAAAAAGACGAGCTGGTGCACAAGCACATCTTCCCGCTGTTCGTGCAGCAGGTGGTCGGCGACTTCACCGCGCAACAAACCACCTTGTTTACCCGGGGCATCGCCAACTCGATCCGGATTTTCCCGATGCGCGAGATTTCCGCGTGGCGAATCATCCTGCCGCAACTGCTTGAAGTGTTCGGCGATCGCTCGCTGCTGCTGCCCACCCAATTCATCGAGACCGGTGAAGCGGACTACTCGGCCATGCCCGAGATCCTCAACTCGATTGGCATACACCCAGCCTCGGTGCTGCCTGAGTTGCAGTTGATGCCGGAACCGGTAACCACCGTTTGAACACCAGCGTGCCGCTGACCAATACAAATTCAATAGAGTAAATCTTATGTGTGGATACATTGGCGTCTTTGCCAAACACCCTCGTGCGTTCAACCCGAACATGTTCGATGCAGCCTTGCGCGCCATCCATCATCGTGGCCCGGACAGCTCCAGCCAATGGTTCGACCCCAAGGGCCAGGCCGCTTTCGGGTATGTACGCCTGGGCCTGGTCGGGCTGGGCAATGGCACCCAGCCGATCGTCGCCGATGAAGGCGACCTGGTGATGATGGTCAACGGCGAGTTCTATGACTATCAGCGCATTCGCGCAGAGCTGGAGGGTTACGGTTGCCGCTTCAAGACCTCCTCCGACAGCGAAATCGCCATGCACCTGTACCGCCGCCACGGCGTGCGCGGGCTCAAGCAACTGCGCGGCGAGTTCACCATCCTGATCTTCGATCGCCTGCGCAGAAAGCTGTTTGCCGTGCGTGACCGGGTCGGCGTCAAGCCGCTGTACTACACCGAGCATGAAGGCGCCTGGTACTTCGCCTCCGAAATCAAGGCGCTGCTGGCAGCCGGTGTGCCGGCGCAGTGGGACCACGAAGCCTACGCCAGCCGTGGCTTTATCCTGCGCGACCGCACGCTGTTCAACAATATTCGCAGCGTCAAGCCGGGTTGCTGGATCATCGCCGACGAAAGCGGCCTGCAGACCGAGCAGTACTGGGACTGGGACTTCCCCGACGCGCAGGCCACCGAGCAGCGCAGTGAAGCCGAGATCATCGACACGCTGCGCAGCACCATCGAGGAGTCCGTACGCCTGCGCCTGCATGCCGACGTACCGGTCGGCGTCTGCCTGAGCGGCGGGCTGGACTCCTCGGCAATGCTGGGCATCGCCACCGAGCTGACCGGCCAGCCCCTGCAGGCCTTCCACTTGTCCTTCGAGGGCGAGCAGGCCTACGACGAACGCCAGTACGCCGAAGTGGCTGCCCGGCATAACCGCGCCCACCTCAACGTGTTGTCCGTGAATTCCTCTGACATGGCGGACAACTTCGAGAACGCGCTGTGGCACGCCGAGATGCCGTTCGCCAACGCCCACAGCGTGGCCAAGTACCTGCTGTGCAAGTTCGTGCAGGGCCAGGGCATGCGCGCGGTGCTGACCGGCGAAGGCGCCGACGAAGTCTTCGGCGGCTATCCGCACTACCGCCGCGACATGCTGCTGTACAACCACGAACACCAGGACCCGGCGGTGATCGCCGAACTCACCCGACGCCTGCACAGCAGCGAAGATCGCTACCTGCCCGGCGGCAAGAATGACGTGAAGTGGGTGCAGGACGAACTCGGCCACGGCGTGTCGTGGCTGCAGACCCAGTCCGCGTTGTTCGGCCCGCTGGCACAGCTGTACACCGATGAGTTCCGCGAGCGCTTCTGCGACGTGAATGCCTATCGCCAGTTCTACGACCGTCTGAGCCCCCGCGCGCTCGAAGGCTGGGAGCCGGTCAACCGCTCGCTGTACATGGTCGCCAAATCCAGCCTGCCGAACGTGGTTCTCACCTCGCTGGGCGACCGCATGGAAATGGCCGGCAGCCTCGAAGGCCGCCCGCCGCTGCTGGACCACCAGGTGATCGAAGCCGCCTGCCGCCTGCCGGTGAACATGAAAGTGCGCGGCGCCACCGAGAAATACGCGCTGCGCGAAGCCATGCGCCCGTATGTGCCGCAGGCGGTGCTGGATCGCAAGAAACAGTATTTCCGCGCGCCGCCGGCGTCCGAAAGCCCGCAGTCGAAGCTGTTCGAAATGATCCACGACGTCCTGAGCGGCTCGGCCTTGAGCAACGTACCGTTCTTCGATCCGCGTAAAGTGCGCGCCTTGCTGGCTACACTGCCCAGCCTGTCGCCGGCCCAACGTGCTTCGGCCGACAACCTGCTGATGGAAATGGCCGGGCTGTGCCTGATGCAACAACGCTTCGCCCTGAACTGATTTGCACGCGGCGCACCGCGATTGCGGTGTGCCGCCTGACCCAAGGAGGGTCCATGCTGAAAAAACATTTGTCACTCGCCGTTCTCGTCACCCTGGTCTGGGGGGTGAACTTCCCCATCACTAAACTGGGCCTGCGCTCGATCGATCCGTTTGTGCTCACAGGTATCCGCTTCGCCCTCGCCGCCTTGCCGCTGGTGTTCTTCATCAAGCGCCCGGCCGTGAAGTTCAGCTATGTCGCCGCCTACGGCTTTATCTTCGGGCTGGGCATGTGGGGCGTGATCAACTACGGGATCCAAGTGGGCGTGAGCCCCGGCATTGCCTCTTTGATCATTCAGCTCAGCGTGTTTTTCACCATGGGTTGGGGCTTTGTGTTGTTCAAGGAAAAAATCCGTGGCGCGCAGATGCTCGGTGCACTCCTGGCCCTGATCGGCCTGGCGGGGATCATCTCCACCCAGGAGGGCAACCACGCGCTACTCGGGGTCATGCTGATCGTACTCAGCGCGGTGGCCTGGAGCGTGGGCAACGTGATCATCAAGAAATCCGGGGTCAAGGAGATCTTCTCGTTCATGGTGTGGGCCAGCCTGATCCCACCGATCCCGCTGTTTCTCACGGCCTGGCTGATGCACGGCAGTGCGCCGTTCGAAAGCCTGCAGGCGAGCCTCGACCTGACGGCGATCCTGTCCATCCTGTTCCAGGTGTACCTGGCCACGCACTTCGCCTATTGGGGCTGGAACTCGCTGCTCAAGCTGTACCCGGTGTCCACCGTGGCGCCGCTGTCGTTGCTGATTCCGGTGTTCGGGATCACCAGTTCGATGCTGATTATCGGCGAGCGTATTTCCACGCCGAACCTGATTTCGATCGGCATCATCATCGCCGGGCTGGCCGTGGGGCTGTATCGCAAGCCAGCGAACCTGGCTCCTGTAGAGCCGCAGCCGATTGTGCATATGGATAGATAGTCATGGCATGAATCCGGGATTTTGTTCGCCCATCCAGTGCTCTAGCCTGGGTCCGGTCTTGTACTGAACCCAAGGAAACACCATGAGCACGCCCGAATTCTTTGTCACCCCAGGCTATGGCGACTACCTGCGCGAGCACCTGCACTACTCGCAAGCGGTAAAGGTCGGCAATCGCGTGGAAACCTCAGGCCAGGGCGGCTGGGACGATGAATTGCAGATCCCCGCCGACCTGGGCGAGGAAATCGCCCAGGCGTTTCACAACTTGGAGCGCACCCTGGCCACCGCCGGCGCCACTTGGGAGCACGTGATCCACGTCAACTCCTACCACGTCGGCGGTTTCCCGCCCGAAGTCAACGAGGCGATGGTCAAGCACTACCGCCAGTACATGCCCAACCATGCGCCGATCTGGACGCAACTGGGCGTCGAAGCGCTGGGCTTGCCGACCATGCGCGTGGAAATCCGCGTGATCGCGATCATTCCCTGACCCCGAACGTACCCATCACCCAATCGGCGAATACCTTGAGCCGCGCGCTCTGGTGTCGGTTGGGCGGGTAAAGAATATGCAGCGGTGTAGCCGGGCGTGACCAGTGCGGCAGCACGCTGACCAGTTGGCCGGTGTCTACGTAGTGCTGCACGATTGCCTTGAAATGCTGCCCGACGCCCAGGCCGGCGAGCAGCATTTCCTTGAGGCCGTTGCCCTCGTTGGTGGAAAACGCGCAGTTTTCCACCTCGATGCGCGTGTCGCCCTGCTCGAAAATCAAAGGCTCCGGCTTGCCCGAGCCGGCGAAGAAATAGCCGACGTTATGGTGATGTTGCGCCAGGTCCTGCGGGGACACCGGTACACCTCGGCGCTCCAGATAAGCCGGCGCAGCGCAGGTGAGGTACTCAAGGTCCGTGACCTTGCGACCGATCATCGCCATGTCCTCCAGCTTGCCGGCGCGGATCACGCAATCAACCCCCTCCCCCACGATATTCACTGAGCGATCACTGATGCCCAGGGCGACCGTGATATCGGGATACTCGCGGTGAAAATCCACCAGCGCCGGAATCAACAGGCAATTGGCGAACGACGCCGGTGCGTCTACCCGTAAATGCCCGCTGGGCTTGAGGGTTTGCCCGCGCACGGCGCTGTCCACTTCATCCAGCTCTGCCACCAGGCGCCGGGCATGGCGGTAATACTCCAGCCCTTCGGACGTCGGCGCCAGCGCGCGCGTGGTGCGGTGCATCAACTTGATGCCCAGGTGCATTTCCAGGTCGTTGATCAACTTGCTGGCGGTGGAGCGCGGCAATCCCAGCTGGTCGGACGCACGGCTGAATGAGCCGGTTTCGACCACACGGACGAAGGCGCGCATGGCGAGAAGCTGATTCACGAGAGCGACCCTTTAAGGAATACCCGGCGCATGCCGTGGCGATTGCCAAACACCCTGCTGGACTTCAGCACGCGAAGTTTTCGATCTTGACCTGGCCGTCGGGAAACGTCGCGATGATTTCCAACTCGCCGCCCATCGCGCGGATATAGTCACGCAACGTACTGATGTACATATCGGTGCGCCTTTCCATTTTGGAGACGGCGGCCTGGTTGATATTCAATATTTTCGCCAGGCTTTCCTGGCTCAACTGCTGAGCCTTGCGCAGTTCGTGCAGCGGCATTTCCTTGAGGTGTTGCTCAAGCAACTGCTCGGCTTCGGCACGCGCCTGCGGCGTCATGCGAGCTTGGAGTTCGGCGAATTTCTTAGCCACGGTTACGGCCCTCTTTACGCAATATCTCTAAATGCACGTCGTACAGCTTTTCTGCCACGGCGACGTGCGTTTCATACCATCGATGTTGCCCGGTCTTATCACCGCCCATCAGTAACAACGCACATCGTCGCGGATCAAACGCGTACAACACCCTATAAGGCCGCCCCGCGTGCTGGATGCGCAGTTCTCGCAAGTTGCCGTGCCGAGAGCCCCTGATGTCGCTGCTGTGGGGAAAACTCAAACCCGGCCCGAAGAGGCCCAGCAGATCAACGCTGGCCGACACCGAAATCTGCTCTTTTTCACCCAGATGTTCCCACCAGGCTCCGAATTCATCCGTGTATTCAATTTCCCAGCCCATGCAAATATGCCATCCAAGGAATATAAACTCAAGAGCCTGAAAACTAGTAGATAAACCGGATGAGCTGCCACCCGCCAACCTCGGGAAATTGTTTGTACATCCTTCCTGCGTGGCGGCGGAATAGTGCTCACGCAATAGAAATGGCGCCCCATGCACGATGGCTCGCTGCAAAAACACAATTATCGAAATGTAAAAAGCGCTCTAATACCCGCCTGTTGACTGGTTTTGAAGATCCTGGAGTTCGCAATGCCCCATGAAGGCAACCTGTTACAAGCAGCCGTGGTGTTCCTGCTCGCCGCCGTGCTGACCGTGCCCCTGGCCAAACGCCTGCAACTGGGTGCGGTCCTGGGCTATCTGTTTGCCGGTGTGATCATCGGCCCCTCCGTGCTGGGTTTGGTCGGCAATCCGCAAAGCGTGGCGCAGTTCTCGGAGCTGGGCGTGGTACTGCTGCTGTTTATCATTGGCCTGGAGTTGTCGCCCAAGCGTTTGTGGGTGATGCGCAAGGCGGTGTTCGGGGTTGGCCTGGCCCAGGTGCTGTTGACCGGCCTGGTGATGGGGGCCGTGGCGTTGTGGCTGTTTGGCCAGCCCTGGAACAGCGCGATCGTGCTGGGCCTGGGCCTCGCGCTGTCGTCCACCGCGTTTGGCCTGCAGAGCCTGGCCGAGCGCAAGGAGCTGAACCAGCCCCACGGGCGCCTGGCGTTTGCCATTCTGTTGTTCCAGGACATTGCCGCAATCCCGCTGATCGCCATGGTGCCGCTGCTGGCCGGCAGCGATCATCCGACCACCGAGGCCCAGGGCCTGCAACACGTGCTGCAGATCCTCGGCAGCATCGCCGTGGTGATCATCGGCGGCCGCTACCTGTTGCGGCCGGTGTTTCGCATCGTCGCCAAGACCGGCCTGCGTGAAGTCTCCACCGCCACCGCGTTGCTGGTGGTGATCGGCACCGCCTGGTTGATGGAACTGGTGGGCGTGTCCATGGCCCTCGGCGCCTTCCTCGCCGGCCTGCTGCTGGCGGACTCGGAGTACCGTCACGAACTGGAATCCCAGATCGAGCCGTTCAAGGGCCTGCTACTCGGGCTGTTTTTCATCAGCGTGGGCATGGGCGCCAATCTCAGCCTGTTGCTCAGCTCGCCGCTGGTGGTGATCGGCCTGACGCTGCTGCTGATCGGTCTGAAGCTGCCGCTGCTCTACGCCGTGGGCCGCATGGTCGGTGATCTCAACCGCGAAAGCGCGCTGCGCCTGGGCGTGGTGCTGGCGGCAGGCGGGGAATTCGCCTTCGTGGTGTTCAAGATCGGTCGCGACCAGGGCCTGTTCGAACCGCACCTGTACGACATCCTGGTGCTGACCATTACCCTGTCCATGGCCGTGACGCCGCTGCTGCTGTTGGTGTGCCCGAAGCTGTTCAAGCCCAAGGTCAAGCCGGTGGAAGTGCCCGAGGAATACCGCACCATCGAAAGCGATGCACCGCGCGTGGTGATCGCCGGCATGGGCCGCATGGGGCAGATCGTGGCGCGGATCCTGCGTGCGCAGAACATCTCGTTCATCGCCCTCGACACTTCGGTGGAAACCATCGAACTGACCCGCAGTTTCGGCGGCATGCCGGTGTTCTATGGCGACCCGCAACGCCCGGAAATCCTGCATGCCGCCAAGGTCGACCAGGCGGAATTCTTCGTGATCGCCATGGACGACCCGGAGATCAACATCAAGACCGCCGAGCTGGTGCGCACCCTCTACCCGCACATGAAGATCATCGCTCGCGCACGTAACCGCCAGCACGTGCACCGCCTGGTGGACCTGGATGCCTCGCCGGTGCGCGAGACCTTCTACTCCAGCCTGGAAATGAGCCGCCGTACCCTGGTGGGCCTGGGCTTGAGCCAGGCCCAGGCCGATGCGCGCATCACCCGTTTCAAAAACCACGACTTGCAAGTCCTCGCCGCCCAACACGCGGTGTACGACGATGCGGCCAAGGTCATGCAGACTGCCCAGGAAGCCCGTGCAGAACTGGCGCGACTGTTTGAGATGGATCGGCTCGAGGAGGAGTCCGACAAGGTGTAAGGCTTCGGATGAACGATATTGCGAAATTTCTGACAGAATATGCCGCAATTTCGTTCATCCCTGGAGCGCTTCATGGCCACTTTCACCAAGACCGCCGTCCTGCTGGCCCTTGCGCTTACCGCCGGCAGCGCCTTCGCTGCTGCCAAGCCTGCCACGCAAACCCTCTCCACACTGGGCGGTAAGTTCACTTTCAGCCTGCCCAAGGCCTACGTCGCCGACACCCTGCCGGCCGGCAAGGCCGAAGATGGCACCGCCGACACCCAAGGCACGATGTACGCCAACCAGACCACGAAAAGCGTGGTGATCGTCGCCGAAACTGTGCGTAACGACGGAGTTACCATCCAGGACAACGACACGCAGTTCCTCGACGGCGCCGTGGCCGGCTTCGTCAAGGATCAGACCGCTGCACTGCCCGACTTCAAGAAACTCAGCGAGAAGAAACTCACGTTCAAGGGCCTGGGGTTGCGCCAGGTGGACAGCACCGCCACCCAGGGCGGCGGCAAGACCTTGAACTCCACTTTCCTCGGCGGTTCGGGCAACCATTTGCTGGTGATCCAGGCCATCTCGCGGGCCGATGATGTGAAGGGGCATGCGGAGTTGGTGAAGCAGATCACCGGCGGCAAGTGAGCCGATCTTCCTGACATCACCAACAAATGTGCGAGCTGGCCAGCCAGCTCCCACACTTAGCCAACGTCAGTTCAGGCTTTTTTCCAGCCAAACCTTCAGGTCCTGCACCTCCGCCTCGCTGATGGTATGCGGCATGCCCGGATAGCCATGAAACTCCGGCGTCAGCCCCAACCCCGTCAGCACCTCATTCGCGCGCGTCGCCGACGTATACGGCAGCGCCTGGTCCAGGGTGCCGTGGCCGAAAAGATCGCCAGCTGTTTCAGGCGCTCATCCGGCTTCAGCTCGGCCTTGAGCACCGGCAACACGCTGCCACTCAACGCCGCAATCCCACGCACCAACGCAGGCTTACGCAAGCCCACCTCGTAGGACATGATTGCACCCTGGCTGAAACCGACCAGGAACACCCGGTCACTCTGGGTGTGGTATTTGGCGGTGGCCTGGGTCACGAAGTCTTCGAGCAGTTTGGCGCTGCGCTGCAAATCAGCCGTTTCGCCGTTGTACTCGCCGTCGCCCGGGGTCTTGGTAAACCAGCGAAAACCATGCGGGTCGACCGGCATCGGCGCACGGGCCGACAGGTAGGTCCAAGTGGAGGGCAGCGCGTCCTTGATGCCGAACAGATCCTCCTCGTTGCTGCCGAACCCGTGCAGGAAAATCACCAGTGGCTGGTTGCGCGCATCGCCCTGGGTCTGTTCCAGGTATGAAAGCGGCAAATCGGTGTGCAGGCTGGTATCGGCCTGGGCGGCACCGGCCACCAGGGCCAGCGCCAGGGCAAACAGTTTGAGCATGGGACGTTACCTCAGGGTTTGCGCAACAAATAAGTGTCCATGATCCAGCCATTCTCCAGGCGCGCCGCCTTGCGCACCCGTTCAATTTCTCCAGCCACTTCGCTGACCTTGCCGCTGATCAGGATTTCATCCAGCGTGCCCAGGTAGGCGCCCCAATAAATATCCAGGCCTTGATCCGCCACGCTGCGGTAGGAATCTTCGGCGTCGAGCATTACCACCAGGGTATCGGCATCACTCGCCTGCCCTGCGGCCAAACGGCGCCCGGTGGTGATTTCGACGGACTTGCCGATGCGGTTCAGCGCCACCTTGTGCTGGGCCGCCAGGGCTTGCACGCTGGTGATGCCGGGGATGACTTCAAACTCAAAGTGGCAGCGGCCACTGGCGAGGATCGCCTGCAGGATACGAATGGTGCTGTCGTACAGCGCCGGGTCTCCCCAGGCCAGGAAAGCGCCGACTTCACCGTCAGTCATTTCCTCATTGATCATGCGTTCGAACGTCGCCTGCTTGTCGCGGTTGAGGTCCTGTACGGCCGTGGTGTAGTCGATATCCCCGCGCACACGCTCGGGGCAGTCGGCCTCGACGAAGCGGTAGCCGGGCTCGGTGATGTAGGTCTCGCAAATCTCGCGACGCAGGTCGATCAGCTTGTCCTTGCTCTGGCCCTTGTCCATCAGGAAAAACACGTCGGTGCGGTTCAGCGCTTTCACGGCCTGCATCGTGATGTAGTCAGGGTTGCCGGCGCCAATGCCGATGATCAGGATGCGTTTCATGGGTTGCTCTCAGTGCGGGGCGTGGATTTTGCCATGTTCATGCGGCCAGGCGTGAGTTTCCAGGCGCAGGCGCCAGACAGTGTTGAAGCGCAGTTCGGTGGCGCAGAGTGGCTCGACGTCGATCCGGTAGAACATCGCGACGGGCAACTGCAACACGTACAGCATCGCGGCGCGGATGACAAAGGGATGGGTGATAGCCACTACGTGCCCGGGCTGTGTTTCGAGGGTTTTCATCCACTGTGCCACGCGTGCGCAAACCTGCTCGACCGACTCGCCGCCGTGGGGCGCACTGGCACTGTTGGTCATCCAGTCCTGCAACTGGCCATGATCCAACTGGCTGATGGCCTGGCCCTTCCAATCGCCGAAGTTGCCATCGCGCAGGGCTTCTTCAATCACCGGCGCAGTGCCGAACAAACCCGCCGTCTGCCGGGCGCGAGCCTCGGGGGCGCAGAGCAGGCGCAGGTTTTTCGGGTAGCGCCCGGCCAGCGATGACGCGGCAGCTTGCCAGTCCATCGCCACCGATTCGTCATCGGGAAAGCGCCCCTGCTTTTGCAGCGGCGTGATGGCATGGCAGATAAGGGTCAGACGGGTGGCCTGCATCACAATTTCACTCTGTTTCAGCGCGCAGTCAGCGTAGACTGGCAAAGTTGTTTCAACATGTTACAACGAACATGAAAGAGGAAGCCGGTTCGATTCCGGCGCGGTCGCGCCACTGTATTCGGCCCAGTAGCCGTAAGCCAGACCCTGTTTCAGCCCCTTCGCTATCCATTTCGGGACGCGTCATCCCTGGAGGTTCTCATGGCTAACACTGCTGCAACCCATCCTGATGTTTATGTGCCGACGATCCCGCTGGGCGAAATCCTGCCCTGGGCGATCTTCGGCGGCCTGCTGCTGATGCTGGCGATTTACTTCGTCGGTGCCGAGCAAGGCGCCACTGCGGTGTTCAAGGGCATGTACGTGCACGAGTTTGTGCACGACGGTCGCCACCTGCTGGGTTTCCCCTGCCATTAATTCATAAGAGAGACACACCATGACAGGGCAATTACTCGTACGTGGGATGCTGGTGGGCCTGCTCGCCGGCGTATTGGCCTTCGGTTTCGCCAAGGCCTTCGGCGAGCCGCAGATCGACAAGGCCATCGCCTTTGAAGACCAGATGGCACAGATGCACGGCGATGCGCCGGAAGAAGAACTGGTGAGCCGCGAGGTGCAAAGTACCTTCGGCCTGTTCACCGGCGTGGTGGTCTACAGCGTGTCCCTGGGTGGCCTCTTCGCCCTGGTGTTCGCCTATGCCCTGGGCCGCATCGGCAAGGTCGGCCCGCGCGGCCTGGCGGCGCTGCTGGCATTGGCGGCCTTTGTGACGCTGATCCTGGTGCCCGGGCTCAAATACCCGGCCAACCCGCCTTCGGTGGGGGACCCGCAGACCATTGCCCAGCGCACCAAGCTGTTCTTCCTGATGCTGCTGGTGTCGGTGGTGGCGGCCGTGATCGCGATCAACGCCGCGCGCAAGCTGATTGCCCGCCGTGGCGTGTGGAGCGGCGCGATCCTCGGCGTGGCGCTGTACATCGTGATCGTCGCAGTGGCCGGCAGCCTGTTCCCGGTGATCAACGAAGTGCCGGAGCAGTTCTCGGCCGTGCTGCTGTGGAAATTCCGCGTGGCCTCGTTGGGCATCCAGCTGGTGCTGTGGACCACCCTGGGCCTGGTGTTCGGGGCGGTGGCCGAGCGCAAGCTCAGCCAGCCAAAAGCCCGATTCAACTTCTGAGTCAAATCCCGGGATGGGCCAGGTAAAACACCTGGTAGCCCGTCCCGGGATGGTCCGCCTGCAACGCCTTGGCCGACAAGGTGATCCGTACCAGCCGCCAGGCCTGCACATCCAGCGCGAGGAACACCGCAAAGGTGTCGCCGCTATCCGCCAACTGCTGGTTGCGACTTTTCTCCTCGGCCAGGATCGCCGCCCTGTCCGCCCCCGGCTCCAACGCCCATTCCTCGCGGTACAGACTCAGCGCGGTCTGCGCCGGCCCACGTTGCACATCCAGCGGCAACCAGCTCTCGATATACGGACGGCCGAAGCTGTCGAGCACCTTCTGAAAGCGCTCTCCGAGCAGAAAATCGGCGGCCTGCAGTGGGTCGGACCATAGATACACCGAGGCATACACTTTGCCTGCGTGCTCCTGGGCGATAAACGCCTTGAACAGCAACCCCTCGGCGTGATCCCACAACGGCCCCAATTGCGCGGCGCGGCGGCGGATCACGGCCATGTCGTAGTCGGCAGGCAAGCGGTGTGAATACTGTTTGGCAAACATGAAAAAGCTCCCGTGCAAGTTGAGGGTTGAGCTTGCGCAGCGCCGATGATTTCAACAAGATATCAGCCGATATATGTGCGATAAGGATTGGATATGACTGACGCGCCCAAACCGCTGGATATCGACACCGTGCAGGCCTTTGTGCTGGTCGCCGACTTCGCCAGTTTCACCCGCGCCGCCGCAGCCCTCGACACCTCCCAGGCCGCTATCAGCCTCAAGCTCAAGCGCCTGGAAGAACGACTGGGCTATCGCTTGCTGGAGCGCACGCCGCGCCATGTGCGGCTGTCACCCCAGGGCGAGCACTTTATCGTCGCTGCGCGCGCCCTGCTCAATGCCCACGAACGCGCACTGGGCGATATGGGCAGCCAAGCGCCCCGGCGCCTGGTGATCGGCATCAGCGACCATGTGGCCGGTCCCGACCTGCCAACCTGGCTCAGCCGCCTGGCCGCCTACGACCCGTTGGTGATCCTTGAAGTACGTATCGCGTCCTCCCGCGACCTGGTGGCCGCCTTCGACCGCAATGAGCTGGACGCGGTGATCGTGCGCAATGAGGGCGAGCGCCAGGACGGCGAAGTATTGGCGGTGGAACGCTTTGGCTGGTTCGCCGCGCCCACCTGGCAACACCGCCCCGGCACGCCGCTGCGCATGGCAACCATGGCCGCGCCCTGCGGCGTGCGGCACCTGGCGACGCGCGCGCTGGATGCGGCGTGTATCGACTGGACCGAGGTATTTGTCGGTGGCGGGGTGATGGCCGTGGGTGCGGCAGTCACCGCCGGATTGGGCGTCGCTGCCCTCGCCCACCGCGTGGCCCCGGCCGGAGCGGTGGAGGTGAGCGAGCAATACGGCTTGCCGGCCTTGGCCGTGAGTGAGGTGGTGCTCCATAGCCGCATAAGCGACACGCGTTCGCGGGAAACCTTGCGGGCCCTGAGTGCGACCTTTCGTGGCGTGTTGCAACGCTGATCAGCCTTTCTGTGGGCGCTGGCTTGCCCGCGATGCAGGCACCTCGATCCATCAGGCACACCCGCTGTGAGCGAGCGACCGCCAGCAGCCGCTACCCGGACAACGGATAGGCACTCAGCCAAACCACTCCCGCCGCCCCTCAAACGTGCTGACGATCAACTCGACAATCATCTGCACCGCCTGCGCATGCTGCACCTGCGCATTCACCGCCAGCCACACCTGGCGTTGCATGCTGTCGGCCAGCAACCCCGGCAATGCCACCAGCCCACGGTCGAAACTGCTCATGTAGTGCGGCAGCAAACCGATGCAGGCGCCGCAGCGGATCATCTCCAGCATCAGCGAATAGGCCTGCACCTGCACCACCGCCGCCAGGCGTTGCTCCACCACTTGGTTCCACGGCTGCAGGGCGTCGACCTGCGCATCGGGTTGCCATTGCACCAGCATGTAGTCATTCAGGTCGTCGACGCTGTCCGGGCGCGTGGTCAGGCGCGAATAGCGCTTGGCGATATGCGGCAGATATTCCAGGCGGGCCAGGGCCCGTGGCGGTTCGGTGGCGAAGCTCGGGCCGGGCACAGGGCCGTCGGTGTCGGAGAGCCACACCACCACATCGACGTCCACTGCTTGCAGGGACAATTGGCTGTCGAGGGAGATGATCTCCAGGCGCACGCTGGCGTTGCGGCGCAGCAAGGCAATCAGGTCACGGCCGAGGATGTCGTGCAGGATCGGCTCGGCCACCGCCAGGCGAATCAGCGGCTGTTCCAGCACCGGCAGGCGCCGCTCATGGGTCAGGGCTACCAACTGGGCCTGCAACTGCAAGCCGTCGCGGCTGAGCACCAGGCCGTTGCCCTGATAACTGAACAACGCATGGCGCAGGTGCTCCTCCAGCTGCGCCAGGCGCTTGCGCAGCAGCGTCGCCTTGATATTCAAGCTGCGCGCGGCCTGCATGAAACAGCCGCAGCGCGCACTGACCAGGAAGTAGCGCGCCACCTCCGGATCGATCTCGGCGGCCAGGGCCAGCCAGGCGCCACGTGACTCGGATGGCGCGCGATAGGTTGAAGGCCCTTGTTGGCCGGACGGTTCCAGTAATGCCATGTGAGACTCCCTGTCTGTCGGTCGGTGCATCCAATGCGGGTGGTCGCGGGTTACTCCAGCACTTTGTTCAACTCGGCACCGTCGATACTCAAGGTCGCGGTGTTGAGCATGCCTTCCAGGTAGGCCTTGGCGATCTGTTCCTGACGCTGGGCCCGCAGGGCCCCGGTCAGGCGTTCGCGCAGTTCGTCGAGGCTGGCGGTGCGCGCCGGCTGTTGACCGGTGAGCTTGAGCACATGAAAGCCCGCCGCACTCTGCACCGCGTCCGATACCACGCCGACCTTGAGCCGCGACACCGCGCCGCGCACCTCGGGCACCAGTTGCTGCAACGGCTGCAGACCCGAATCACCGCCGCGCGCAGCGGTCTCCGGGTCCTGGGAAAACTGGTTGGCCAGGGCGGCGAAATCCCCCGGTGCGGCCTGTGCCCGGCGGCTCAGTTCCTGGGCCTGGCGGCGCACCGTGTCGAGGTTTTGCGGGTCATTCACCGCGAGGAAAATCTGGCTCACCCGGTACAGCGGCGGCGTCACCCATTGCGCATTGCCGCTGTCGTAGGCCTGCTGCAGTTCAGCCGCGCTGGGGTAGTCCGCCGGCACCTGGCTGACCGAGAGCATGTAGTCGCGGAACACGATCTGCTCGGTGGCGGCGCGGGTCTGCTGCTCCACCTGCGGGCGCTGGCGCCGGCCTTGGGCGTCGGCCTGTTCGAGCACGGCCTTTTGCGCCAGCCGTGAGCGAATCCAGGTTTCCAACGCGCCACGGTTGCCACGCAGTTGCTCGCGAGACTCGGCTGGCAGGCTCGCCAGCACGCTCTTGAGTTCGACCAGGTCGATCTGCTGATTGCCCAGGCGCGCCACCGCGGGCCCGGCCGGCGCCGGATCGAGCAGCGGTGCCGGTTGCTGGGCGGCCACCGGGTCGCTGCCCGGACGCAGGCACAGCGCCACGGCCACCACCAGCACCGCCAGCGCGCCGGCGCCGACCATCAGGGTTGGCTTCTTCACAGGACGGGTGCCTCTTCGCCGACCGCCGCAGCCTGGGCCTGCAACTGCGCGGCCTGCTGGCTGTATTCACGCAGGTAGACGATGAATTCCTGCAGCAAGCGGTCCCACAATTCCAGCTGGCTGCGCAGGTGCGTGGCGCCGACGCCGGCCACCACCACGTCCATTTCCATCAGCAAGAACTCGCCCTGCAGCGACAACCGCGCAAAGCGTCGCGAGGCATTCCACACCTGGGCCAGGCCTTCGGGCAACTCGCCCTGCACGCGCAGTGCGCAGCTGTAGGTGAAGTCCACGTAGCCGCCCTGCTCCGCCGCCGGGTTGCCGAAGCGCACGGCAAAGCCGATGCCCTGGCTGGCGCTGAGCAATTGCACGATGCCGTTCTGTTCGCTCTGGTTGACCCGGTAGCCGGCTTCCTGCAGCAACTCGGTGAGGCTCTGGGTGGTGACGCTGGTGATCAATTCGTTCATGTGCGGTTCTTCCTTGTGATCAATGGTTGACGCCCGCCTGGGGCGCATCGAAACGGCTCTTGTAGAGATCGTCGCCAAAGCCCTGGGCCAGTTCCTCGAACTTGACCCGCGCGCTGCTGGCGAAGGGCTGGCGAATACTCATCACCTCAGCCACGTCAATCTTTTCGTAGGCCGTGAGCAGTTGCTGCGCCACGCCGTACATCTGTTGATTCTTGACTGAACATTGCTGCACTTGTGTGTCACGTTCACTCAACTGTGCCTGCAAGCGGGCGCGCTCGGCTTCCTTGCCTTTGGCCAGGACCAGCAGTTCCTCATACGCCTTCTTGAACTTGCCGATCTGCTCATGGCTGGCCGCGACCTGGGCTTGCGCCTGGCTGTGCAGGTTCTGTTGCTGGCCGGCCAGTTGCTCGGCCGCGCCACGGGCCTTTTCCAGCTCGGCCGTCAGTTGCTTGATTTGCGCCTGGGCCTGCTTGGCCTGGGCCTCAGCGGCGACACGCGCCGCACTGGCCTGGGCCTGCTCGCTTTGCAGCGCCTGCAATTGCTGGGTGGTGCTGCGCAGCTGCGTACGCAGGCGTTCCTCCATGCCTTCGGCGCAGGCGCCGCTGGCCACCAGCAGCAACAACAGCCCGCAGATTCGCGTGTTCATGTGGCATCTCCCTGCGCATCAAAAGCGCGTGTTGAGTTCCAGTTGCATCACATCGACTTCGAACGGCGCGCCATACACTTCGGACGCGCTCAACCAACGCGCACTGGCGTAGATGTTCTTGTCGATGCCGTAGTTGCCGCCGATGAAATAGCCCTTGGCGTTGGTGCCGCCCAAGTGGAACGACGAATCGTTGAAACCGTCAGGCAAGGCGTCGGGCTGGATGTACTTGTAGCCAGCCAGCACGTTCCAGTCGCCGCGCTTGCGCATCTCCAGCGTGCTGCCGAGGGTCATCTGCACCATCAGCGCGTTGCCACCGCTTTCGAACTGGCCCTTGCTGTTGATGTTGTTGACGATCTCGCCTTCGCTGCGCTTGAGCATCTCGCCCTTGTCGTAGGCCAGGTTGTGGATGAAGTTGCCCTGGGTGCGCAGCTTGAAGTCGCTGGGCAACTCGGCATCCCACGCCAGGTTGAGGTCGAGCACGTCGAACTTGGACGCCAGGCCGACAAACTGCGGTTGCGGGGTCAGGCCGGGCGTGGCCGGGTTGGGGGTGATATCGCGCAGCAGGAACACGCTGTTGCCCTTTTGCATGAAGGCCAGGCGCGAGCCGTCGCTGTCACACGCCGGCTGCCCGGCCCAGGGTTCGCAGGCGCCCGAGCGTTTACCTTCGATGTCGTCGAAGTGGTAGTACGCCACCGCGCCCTTGAGGCTGTTGCCGCGGTTGAGCTTCCAGTTGGCGCCGATCTGCCCGCCAAACAGCCATTTGGTTTCGCTGTCCTCCTTGTCGAAGCCGTTGCTGCTGGCCGAATCAGAGGTGTACTCCACCGGGAACGCGCCGAGGGTGCCGAACAGCCCCCATTCGCTGTTCAGGGCATGGTTGAAATTGGCGGCGATACCGTCGAAGTTGAGGTCGCCCGAATACATCATGTCGGTGGAATAGAACGGGTTGGCGAAGCGCCCGGCCGTGAGGGTCACGTCTTGGGTGGCCTTCCAGCTCAGGTAGCCCTGGTCCAGCCAGATATCCTTCTTGCCGAAGCCACCGCCGAGGGTCTGCGTGGTGGACACCGGGTTATTGTCGGAGCCGGTGCCGATGCGGATACCGGCAGTCCATTCCGGCGAAATCACCGCCTTCATACCCAGGCGGGCGCGCAGGCGGAACAGATTTTCGCGGTCCTTGGTGGTGTTGAGCAGCGGCGGCAACTTGGTGTTGGTGTCTTTGTTGGTGTCGTATGGGCCGCTGTCATTGAGCTTGGCGTAGTCGACGATTTCATTGCTGTTGTTGCCCGAGAAATACCGCGATTCATCGCGCAGGCGTATGTCGCCGTCAAAGGTGATACGCGAGACCCAGTCCGGGAACGTATTGGGCTGGGCCCAGTTTTCCTGCTTGGCAGTGGCCATGACCTCGGCCTTGACCTGGTCACGAATCTGATCTTTTACCGCCTGCGGCACGTACTGCACCCGCACATCACCCGGTGCTGCCGTGGGGCCGGCGGCCACCACCGGCGCGGCATTCGCCTGACGGGCCTGCTGGGCTTCCTTTTCGGCCTGGGCGATCAGCCCATTGGCGGTGTCCTGGGTCAGCACGCCTTGCTGCACCAGCAGGCGGATCAGGTTGATGGTGACGTTTTCCGAGGGGGCGACCGGGGCTGCCGCCGCCTGGCCGACCAGGGTCGCGATGACCATGCCGACCGCCAGGGTCAGTCGATTCACGGGGGAAATCATGTGTACGCAACTCCTGTAAAAATCCGTGGATAAAAGGTGTCGATCAATCCGGACGCCGGCCCTTGAGGGACAGGCGCAGGGGCAGCGTCAACGACGCCGGCGGTTTCTGGGTGGCACGCGGTGCCTGGATCAAGGCGAGCATCTGCGCGTCGGTCTCGGCATCGCCGCTGGACTTGGCCACCAGCGCCTTGGTGACCTGTCCATCGGCGCCCAGCCACAGGTCTATCTGTATCGAGAAGGCCTTCTTGCGCAGCGCCGGGTCTTCGCGCATCAAGCGCTGGTAGGTGCCGGCCAGGTACTGTTTGTACGTGCCGGTCCCCAGCCCGCCGCCACCGCTGCCGGCCATGCCGCCGCCCTTGCCGGCACCGATGTTGAAACCATCAGTGCCGGACTGCGCGTCGCCATCGATCTGCATCGGGTTGGCCAGGTCTTCGTTGGGTGACGGTGGCGCTTCCTCGGCCGGCTTGACCTCTTCGGGTTCCGGGCTGGGCACCGGCTCCGGGACTTTTTCCTCGACCTTGGGCTCGGGCTCCTTGGGCTTTTCCGGTGGCGGCGGCGGTGGTGGCGGCAGCGGGATAATCGTCGGCACCTTCGGCGCTTCGCGGCGTACGCCACTCATGTCATTGGCCCACTGCCACAGGAACCAGGCAGCCACGGCGCCCAGCAACAACCCGGCGCCCCACTTCAACGGGCGCAGGGGCGGCTTCTTCTTCACTGGCAACGGCGCAATCGGGATCTGTGCAGTCATGGCTCAGCCCTGGCTCGGTTTGCCGGTGACCAGCCCGACCTGGGACAGCTCCAGCCGGCGCAACAGGTCGAGCACTTCGATGACCTTCTGGTACTGCACCAGCGCATCGCCGCGCACGATCACCGGGAAGTCCGGATTCAGCGCTTTCTCGATGCGCAGGCGCTCTTCCAGCTCACCGAGGGTCACCGGGTAGGCGTCGAGGAACACCTGGCCGCCGTCATTCACGGAGATCGCCTTGGTCTTGGCCTCCGACAGCGACACCGAGGCGCTGGCCTTGGGCAGGTGGATCTGGATGCCCGAGACCTGGGCGGTGGCGGTGAGGATAAACATCACCAGCACCACCATCAGCACGTCCACCAGGGGGGTGATGTTGATGCTGTCGACGGCGGCATCATCGTCATCGTCGTGGGAGGCATTTACGGAAGCCATGGCGATTCTCCTCAGGCCGGAACCGATGCGTGGTGTTCGCGGCGGTGCGCCGCTTCACTGTGCTGGCTTTCGCCGTGCATCTCGGCCAGGCGCGTGATGAACTCGTCGACAAACACGCGCATGTCGGCGCTGACTTCCTTGTTGCGCGTGATCAGGCGGTTGTAGCCAAACAGCGCAGGGATCGCGACGAACAGCCCCATGGCCGTGGCCAGCAAGGCCGCCGCCATGCCCGGGGCGATAGCGTTGATGTTCACGTCACCGGCCATGGCTGTGCCGAGGAACACCACCATGATCCCCAGCACCGTGCCGAGCAGGCCGATATACGGCCCGCCGGCGATGGCGTTGGAGAGGGTCGAGAGCTTGGCACTCAGTTGCTGGTTTTCGCGGGTGCGCACGCCGTCCATGGAGCAGCGAATCGCCTCGATCGTCGCCGCCGAGACCGACGAGGTGTCGGCCCCCTGCGCGCGGCGGGTGCGGATCTCCTTGACCGCCACCAGATACAGGCGCCACAGCGAGGAATGGCCGAGGCGCTCACCCAATTGCGCGTCGTCGGCGTACATCTCCAGGCGCGTGCCGATCTGTGCGAAGTGCTCGCGGAAAATCTCGTTGGCACTGCTGACCCGGCTGACCTGGCGGTTCTTGCGCAGCATGATCACCCACGACTGCACCATCATCGCCACCAGCACCAGGATGATCACCCAGGCGTCCACCGGCACGGCGTTGAGCAGGAAACCCAGGCTGCCGAAACCGAAGCCTGACTGTTCTTCATCCACTCCGTAGGCCACCAGTTTCGACTCGGCGCCCTGGGCACTCGCGTCGGCCAGCAACAGCGCAGCCGGACGCGCCACCTTGGACAGGCGCAGCTCATCGATGGCGCCGGCGAACGGCAGGTGCGTGCTGGCCGCTTCCGGCACGTCGGCACCGATCGCCAGTTGCGAGTTGAAAGCCGGCATCGCCACGGCCAGGGTCGCGGTTTCGCGGCCGTTCACATATAAGCTGAGCTTGTCGCCCTCGGCGGTGAATGCCAGGTGCTGCCATTGGTCAGGGTTCAGCGGCTGGGTCGACACGGCGCGCTGGCCGTCGATGTCCACGAACGGCATGCCCTGGTTCAGCCCCAGCAGCAAGCTGTGCGGGCCGTCACGGCGAGTCAGCACCACTTGCTCGCCACTGGCCTGGTCCAGGCGCAGCCAGGCGCTGAAAGTGAACGCGGCGCCGGCGGCGTGTTGCAGCGACGGGCTGGCCGGCAGCAGCAATGGCTGGCCACTGAACTGCAGGGCGCGGCCGATCACACCGTCGATGCTCGCGCCGGTGGCGTTCACCGACGTGTTGGCATAGGCGGTGGTGTCGCGGGCCGGTGTGCCGTTGGCACCGTCAAAGTGGTAGAGCGCGGTGTAATTGGGGTCGAACGTCAGCTGCCCATTGGCGGTGGCCGGGGCTTTCTGGTTGCCGTAGTACATCCACAGGTCCTGGCGTTGACCCCCTTCGACCTTGGGCACGTCGACCCAGATCAGCGCCATGCCCATCAGCGGGTCGAAGCTTTCGATCTGGTGATTGAACACGGTCTTGTCGTCGGCACTCACAAAGCGCAGGTCGGCGCCGTCGTCCTTGACCCCGTCAAAGGTGAAGTTGCCGGTGTGCAGGCGCACCAGCAGCGCGGTGCGGCCCAGGGCCTGGCTGATGGCAGCGCCCTGGGCGGTGGTGTCCACCGAGATCTGCTTGCGGTAGTGCCAGTCGTCCTGCCACCAGGCATGGGCGGTGGCCGGGAGCGCGAAGCCCAGGCAGATCAACAGGCTCAGAAATAGGCGTTGCATGGGTGAAGTCTCCGGAAGAAAAAGTCAGAAAGTCGCCTGCACACTGAAGTGCAGTCGCGCGTCCTGTTTCTGGGTGTTCGGTCCATCGAGCAGCGGGTAGCCCCAATCCAGGCTGCCGGACAACCACTTGCTCAAACTGGCGCGGGTGCCGAGGCCGACACTGGCCAGGCTGTATTCGTCTTCCTGCTCGGGCAGCGGGTCGTGCAGGCGCATGCGCGCGCCTTCGGCGAACGCGTAGAAGCGCCACTCCTGCACGTAACTGCCAAGGAACTTGGCCAGGGACGGGGTGCGCAATTCCTGGGAGAGCAGATAGCCCTCATCCCCGGTGCGCTCGGCCGCCAGGTAGCCGCGCACCGAGGTGGCGCCGCCGGCGGAATATTGCTCGTTGGACACCAGCGGCCCCGAGGCCAGCTGGAAGCCGCCCTTGGTCGCCGACTGCCAGTCGTTGGCGAAGGTGTAGGTGTAATTCAGGTCGCCCTTGAGCACCGCGAAACTCGCGCTGGCCTTGTAGCGCTTGTACTCGAATTCCTCGGCGTCGCTGCCGTAGCCGAAGAACGCGCGCGTGCCCACCACCAGGCTCAAGCCGAGGCCCAATTGGGATTGCTCGGTGTAGCGATAGCCGTTGTAGCCAAAGGTCATCGGTGCGTATTTGAGGGGTACCTGGTCGCTGCTGGCGCCGAATTTCATCTGCTCGTCAAAGTCCTTGAAGTCGACCCCGAACGAGAACGAGTTGGCCCAGTTGCCCGTGGCCGGCAGGCTGTAGATCGCCGACACGCCGTAGGAATGCCCCTTGCCCAGCACGTTGCTGCCGCCGATGGTGGCGATGTTGCTGTCGGACTGGTAACCGGAGAACTGCAAGGCCCAGCGCTCATCCAGCGGCGCGGTGTAGGAGCCCGACCAGACCTTGGCGTTGTCGGTGTCCTGGGGCGCAGTGAAGTAGGTCAGGGAAATGCTGTGGCCCAGTTGCCACAGGTTGTCGTAGCCGACGGTCGCCACCGAGCGCAGCTTCTCGGTGTCGGCGCTGTAGTCGTTGTTCAGGCCAATACTGGCGTGCCAGGGGTTCTGGTCTTCGACCTGCAAATCCACGTCCATGGTGCCCGGGCGCTGGCCTTCGCGCACCAGCGGCGTGACCTGGCGCCCAGCCCCGCGATTGAGCCCGGCCAACTGGGTTTGCACGGTGGCGAAGTCCGGCACCGCGTCCTCTTCCAGGGCCGGCACCTGCTCGCGGATTTCCACCGGCGAGTAATGCTTGGCGCCGACCACACGGACCCGGCCGACCTTGGTTTCGCTGACCTGCAGGTAGACGATGCCGTCATCGACCTTCTGCTCCGGCAACTCGACGAATACCGATTGATAGCCGCGCGCCTGGTAGATTTTCTGCAACGCGTCACGGGCGCCTTCGATATCGTCCAGGGTCTTTTGCGGGCCGAGAAACGGGTACACCGCCTCCTCGATCGTCGCCGCGTCGAGCACAGTATTGCCGCGCACGAAGTACTCGTTGACGTCGACCTTGCGCGCCGGGGCTTGCTCCCCCTCCTCGGCCCACGCCGGTTGCGCCAAGGCGCCCAGCGCCATGCAGCACAGCGCCAGCGTTGATTTGAACAGATGCTCCACACCGCCCCCTGACATTCTGATTATGTGCGCCGCCGCCGATGGCGCGACGTATGGCCAGCTCAATTACTGGCGATCGAGGTACTGCCGTGGCGTGCCAGCCAGGTATGCAACAGCGCGAAGTTCAAGGAGAACTCCGGCGTGTGCAGCAAGGCGCCACAAAACACGTCACCGATGATTTTCTGGATGAGTTGCACCGCCCGCGGGTTGTTCAGCAGCGTGGCGATGTCGCGGGTCAGCGCGTGGATGCTCCAGACCTTCTGGTTCAGGTCCAGGCCGACGAACCAGCGGAACAGCAGGTTGTAGTTGAGCTGTTCATGCAATTGCTGCTCGCTGGGTACCGAATACAACAGTTGCAGCAGGAGGATCTGCAGCACCGTGTGCGGGGCGATCGACATCGGGGCTTCGGCCACCAGCCAGTCGCGATGCTGGTCGAGGATTTCATCGATCTGCGGGCGCAGCAACACCAGGGAATGGCCCGCCGGGATGAAGCTCGCGACTTCCTTCAAGGCGCCCTGCCAATCATCCTGAGAGACGATCCACACCCACGGCGCGCCGTAGCGATACACCGAAACCGGCTTCTTGCGCGCCGCTTCGACGATCTTCGACAGGCGCTGGTCGAGCTCCTGCATGCCCACTTTCGAGTAACGTTCCATAGTTCCCATCGCCCCACTCCTGGCATCCTGCTTGCGGCTGAAAAGAACGCCTGTCTGGCGTCCTCAAGCGCGTTACACAGGAGAGACGGGAGTGGCCAAGGGCTACCGAACTTTTGTCATGAAAGCTTCATTTTTGCTTGAGTGGGTTACTGGGAGGACTCGATCACGCATGCGCTTTTCTGTAGCAGCCGGCTTGCCGGCGATGCAGGCACCTCGGTGCAACCAGGTGATCCCATCGCTGGCAAGCCGGCTCCTGCACACGGTAGATCGGTTGTCTTCAAGGCCGCTAACCCGCAGGGAAACCCACCCCTTGTAGGGGCAGTTCGTAGGATTTTTTAACCGTGCGTACCACCAACGTCGACGAATAAGTCCGAATCGGAATATCCCGATAAGTCTCCAGAAACCGATAGATATACTCGGTGTATTCCGTCGCATCGCGAAACTTGGCAACCATCACAAAATCAAACTCGCCGGTCAGCAGGTAACAATCCTGAATCTCCGGGTGGCGGGTGAGGATGTGCTGCATCTTGCGGTCGATATCGTGGCTGTCCTTGTCCAGTTTGATCAGGAAAAACGCGGTCACCTGGATGCCCAGCTTGCGCTCGTCGAGCACCGCGACTTTTGCCTTGATAATCCCCACGCTTTCCATGCGGCGAATCCGCCGGTAACAACTGGTGGACGACAGCCCCACGCTGTCGCTCAACAACTCCAGGCTCTGGTCGCAATCCTTTTGCAACTTGCCCAGGATCTTCAAATCCATGGCGTCTGTCATCGGTTGTAAATCGTCCTTGAAAATTGCAATGAATCCGTCGCGAAGACGGGCCAATTTGCACAAATCCTGCGCAGCGGCTCGTTAACATCAATCCAGCTTAGCAGCCCAGCCAACACCTGGCCCGGGGCGGCATGAGAGGGATCTTATGATAGTCGCGAAACCGACATGGACCGCTGATATCCACGGCCTTTTCAGCGCCCCCTACTGGATACCGTCCGCCTCGCGCGCCGCCGTCGCCGCCACCTGGGCGGGCTGCATGAACGCCTACGATGTGTTCCTGGAAGACCCGGACTCGGTCAAGACCTGGTCGCAGACCATTTACCAGCACCTCGCCTCGCGCAACATGCCGCTGACCACCGACCCACAGCAGTTCTGGCCGATCGATGCGCTGGAAACCTTCCGCCTGTGGGTCAACCAGGGCTGGCGACTGGACGCCAGCTCGGCCTTTGACCCCGCCGAGCGCATCCCCCCACCGGCCCTGCCGCAGCCGGTCAAGCGCGTACGCCAGGACATCCGCGCCCTGAGCCCGGAGCAGTTGAACCTGTACCGCGCCCGCCTGGATGACGTGATGCACATCGGCGACCCGGACAGCGGCTCGCCCTGGCAGCGCTACGCCTACATCCACACCAACTGGTGCCTGCATTACCAGGAAGCGTTTGCCCTGTGGCATCGCGCCTACCTGCTGCATCTGGAAGCGCTGATCGACTGCGCGATTCCCTATTGGGACTGGATGGCCGCCGACGCCAGTGTCGATGGCAGCCCGCAGGCCGGGCTGCCCCAGGCCTTCCTCGACGAGACCTACGTGCACCCGCACACCGGCGAAGTGCGGCGCAACCCTTTGCGCTATGCGGCGGCCAAGGACGGCTGTTCAAAAGTCTGCGCCAGCGCCAGCGTCGAGGGCGTGGACTGCCGCTATGTGCAGCGCAACCCGCTGTTCTACACCCAGGGCGAGGCGTTTCGTGTCGAGCGCACGCGCCTGTATGGCATGAGCCGGATCTTCCAGCAGCAAGTGCTGGATGCGCTCACCTTCACCACCTTCAGCCAGCCCCAGGGTGTGCCGGGGTATCCCTGGGCCAACATCACCACGTTTGACCCGCCACAGCCGGACAACCTGTACCCCAATCGCGCGCTGAATTTCGACGGGCTCTACGAACAGCCCCACGACAACTATCACGGCTGGATCGGCGGCGACATGGCCGACAACGCCTACACCGCCTTCGACCCGGTGTTCTGCTCCTACCACGCCAATATCGACCGCATGCTCGAAGTGTGGATTCGCGCCAATCCGGCCGCGCAGTACACCACCCAGTGCCTGTTGCAGCCATTCGCCGGGCACCAGGCCGAAGAGGTCAGCTTCACCAGCGCGGATGCCTGGCGCTACACCACCCTGGGCGACATGGCCCAGGACAGCCGCCACATCGGCTACGACTACGGCACCCCGGTGGCGCCGCAGTTCGGTGCATCCAAAGCCTGCTGCGAGGCACAGCCGGCAGGGACTGGCCCGTGGGTGGTGTTCGACCATGTGCGCTGCACCCACGACACCTTCCTGATCGACGTCTTTCTCAATCAGCCAGACGCCACCGCGCAGCACGTGAACGCAGACAACCCGCATTACGTCGGGCGTTTCAGCCGGATCGGCATGGGCCTGGTGGACGACAAGGGCCGCTGCATCACCCAGGGCGTGTCCCGTGCGCTGAATGCTGCGCGCAGCGTCAGGGCGCTGCACCTGGCGCCGACGGATGCCGCGCAGTTATCGCTGATCGTGACCCATCTCGAGAGTGGCCAGGTACTGACGCCCGATGCGTACGCGCCGCTGCCTGGCTTTATCGCGCAACTGGTGTGGGACGACCCACGCCAAACCACCGCCGGCCCCGCTGCGGGCGCCGGTTGCTGCTCCACGTCCCACCACACACCTGCTGGAGAACCGACATGAGCACACCCTTCACCCAATTCACCTCCCCCGCCGAGCAGGCGCCCAAGGACTACAACAAGCTGGGCCTGGAAGACCAGCTGTCGACCTTCGAGACCAACTGGAACAACAACGTCACCGGCTGGACCCAGATGTCGGTCATCGGCAACCCCTGGTCCAACCTCAACGACGCGCCGCGCTCGGGCTACTACAACCCGATCGAAAGCGGCTACGGCACGCAGACGCCGATCACCATTACCTGGCAGCCGTTCCCCAACCGCCTGTGGACGTTTTTCTACAACAACGGCGCCGCCGTGGTGCCGCAGTTGAACGGCAAGGCCATGACCCTGGACCAGGTGATGGAACTCACCGACCACGGCCAGATCAACCTCGACGGCACACTGTTTTCGTTGTACCCGGACCCGACCGCCACCCAGCTGCAGATCCCCAGCGTGCTGTGCAAATCGATCAACTGGAACGGTCCCTACGCCGACTTTTCGCCTTCGGGTCCACGGGGCTGGCTCGATGAATACTGCGAGTGGTCGATCACCCGCGACCCCGACGGCAATATGCGCAGCATCATGTTCACCAGCGAAAACCCGGCCTACTTCCTGACCATGTGGAACATCGATCCGAATGCCGTGCTGGGGCTGTACCAGGCGTATGTCGACCCGCAGGTGAAACTCGAAGACCTGTACCTGCGCTACACCGCCAACGGTCCGACCGGCAACGCCGGCGACCCGGTGATCGATGAAACCACCGGCCGCCCCGCCTACGACACCGTGAATAAATGGAACAGCGGCACCGTGCGCATCCCCGGCGTGTCGGGCGGTGCGATGCACCTGACCTCCGGGCCCAACACCCTGAGTGCCGAGATCTACCTGGCGGCCGCGGCCACCATCCTGCGGCCGATCCGCAGCAGCGCCAACCAGCAGAGCCTGATCTGCTGCGCCCAGTACGGGCAGAACTACCGCAACTCCGACCCGCACATCGGTTTCTCGGCCAACCAGGCGGCGGTGAACAACCTCATCTCGTTGACCAATCCGATCGGCCTGTACCTGCAACAGCCCAAATCCTTCAGCGGCTGGAAAGGCCCTCAAGGCCAGGATGTGAGCAGCTACTGGCGCGTGACCCGTGGCACCGCCGGCACCGGCCCGAACAACTCCGACCAGATCCTGCAAGCGGTGTTCGAGGTGCCGCAAAGCGCCGGGTTCTCGATCAACGACATCACCATCAATGGCACGCCGATCAATTACGTGTGGGTCATCGCCGATCAACTGGATGTGGCCCTCAGCGTGACGCCGGCGCCCCTCACCGCCACGCCCGAAGCCTGCGAATGTGTCGCGGCGAACAACACCGATACGCAACCCTGGCCCGTGCAGTTGCTGCCGCTGGACCTGTTCTACGGCCAGTCCCCCAGCGACTTGCCGGCCAGTTTTGCCCCCGGCACCTCGGCGCAGTTCGTGCTGGTGGTGCAAGGCGCCGACCCGCAGACCACGGTCGCCGACGCGCGGGTGCAGTTCTCCAACCCGGGGATCACCGCCCAGGTCACGCAGTTCCTGCCGGACGCCTCGGCTATCCCGGGGCAAACCGACAGCGGCGGCACCCAGGGCTACATCATGACCGTCACGGTCAGCAGCAGCGCCGCGCCGGGACTGGTCAGCGTGCGTGCGCTGAACCCGAGCGAAGCCGCCAACCCCAGTGCCACCCAGCACCCATGGGAGAGCGGCCTGGCCCTGGTGCCCGGCGCCTGAATGCCTGCGGCCGCCGCTGCCTGGCAGGGGCGGCCGCCCCCTGAGACTTGAGCAAGGAATGCGATCATGAACGGATGGCCTCGCCCGCTGCGCCGGGCACGCTTGAGTGTGTTCTGCTGGATAACCTGCGCCCTGCTGCTGGCCCCAACCGCGGCCAGCGCCGCAACGGACGCCCAGAGCTGCGTCAGCCAACTGGTGTTCGATCCCACCAGTGGCGGCTTCCTGCCGGTGAACAATTTCGGCACCGAGCAGGACTTTCTCAATTGTTTCGGCTGGCAGCTGTTTATCGCCATGAACTGGTCGGTCAACCCCGGCTGGCCCGCCAACCCGAGCCTGGCCGGCGAGCCGGACACCCAAAGCAGCGCGGCCCAGTTCGGCGTGCCGCCCACGCCCGGCCAGCCAATGAGCAACGCCCCGGTGTGGGCCAGCTACAAGGATGCCAGCGATATCTTCCTGCCCGGCGCGGCCAAGCCGTCCGGCTGGGGTGTCGAAACCCTGGTGCCGTCCAATTGCAGCGCCTCCGGCGCCCTCAAGGCGTTTGCCAGCGGCGCGCGCAAATTCATCACCGCCACCTCGGAAAGCGCCATTAACCGCAAGCATCGCTTTCACCTGTCCAGCGGCACCCAGGTGACCCTGCCGGATTCGATCATGGAAGCCTCCGGCGGCTGGCTGACGGACCAGGCGGGCAACCTGGTGTTTTTCGAGCGCAAGGTCGGCAAGGCCGAGTTCGACTACATCGTCAATAACGGCCTGTACGATGCAGCCAACCAGCTGATCGTGGCGCAGAACAGCGACAATCGGCACCCCGCCGGCCTGTCATTGCCGGCAGGCAAGCTGGTGCGCGAACTGCCGGCCAAGGCCCTGCCCCAGGAAGAACTCGGCGCCCTGGAACTCAAGGCCGCCTGGCGCGTGCTCACCAACAAGCCCGAGCTGTACGGACGCTACCTCACCACCGTGGCCTGGCTGCAACGCCCCGACACCCTGCAGTGCACCCAGGAAGTGGTGGGGCTGGTGGGCCTGCATATCATCAACAAGACCCAGACCCAGCCGAACTTCATCTGGAGCACGTTCGAGCAGGTCGACAATGTGCCCGATGGCGGCGCCGCACCGCCGGATGGCTACAGCTTCAACAACCCGGCCTGCACCGGCGCGGCCTGCACACCCAATGTGGCGCGCGTGCAATGCGACGCCAGCCATACCCCGCCCAACTGCACGCCACTGGAGCAGCCGGTGCAGGCCACGCGGGTGAACGCCACGCCCCAGGACCTGCAGGCGCTGAACACGGCGGTGCAGCAGACCTTTGCCGAGAAAACCCAGGGCCAATCGGTGTTCCAGTACTACAAACTGGTGAATGTGCTGTGGTCGAAGACGCCCAATGCCCCCAACGACCCGGGGCCGGGGCCGAACGTGAAGACACCGCTATCCTACGGGCCGTATGTCAGCGATCAGAATGGGGTGGTGGCCAACACGACCCTGGAGACCTACGTGCAGAACGACAACTGCAATGCCTGTCACCAGTACGCGGCGATTGCCGGCACCTCGGGGCTGGCCTCGGATTTTTCGTTTCTGTTCGGCAATGCCGACTCGGCGAAGAACACCCGGCTGATCAAGCGCGTGGAGGCATTCAAGACCCTCAAGGACAATCCATAGGCGACGCAGGTGCCTCTGCAGGCGCCGGCTTGCCGGCGATGCAGGCACCTCGGTACATCAGGCACACCCAGGTGATGCCATCTCAGGCAAGCCAGCACCTACACAGGTCCGGGCAGCAGCCAAAAAAAACGGGGCGATCATTGATCGCCCCAAAGGTACATCGAGAGGTCCTTCTGTAAATCTACAAACTGATCTGCTTGCGCTCCTCGTCGGTCAAGCGGGCCCGCGCCTGTTCACTCAGCGGCCCCGCGCCCAGGACCTGCACCGGGCTGTTGGGGTTGTAGCCCGAGGTCTTCTGCGCGGGTGCCGGTTCTTGCGGCAAGGGCTCGCTGCCCAGGCTCAACACTTCCACGGTCATGATCGACGGCCGGCCCTGCTTGGCCGCTGTCTGCTGGCTGCGCGCCGCGTCTTCCGCCGCCTGGGACGCCGCCGCCCCTGCCGCGCTGGCCGAACTCATGGCCCCGGTGTTGACGGTGGCCGACACCGGCACCCCGGACGACTTGCCCTGGGTCTGGATGTTGGCCGCGTTCACCACGTGCAAGGCAGCGATGTTGACGTTGCCCGACACCCGAATGCCCGCCTCGCCCGCATCGATGGTGCCCATCGGCGCAATCAGGTCGATATCCCCCGCCGGCACTTCCGGGATCGGGTTGAGCGTGGCGATCCCCGCACCGGTACTCGGCACCGATGGCGACAGGCCGACGTTGCCCCAGTTGTCATAGACACGCTTGGGCGGCGTGTACACCACGGTGGTCTTGGAGCCCCGACCGGCGTTGATGTCGCCTTCGCTGGTCCAGCCCATGATCGAGCCGCCGAAGGTGGTCATGATGCGGCTCTGGCCCAGCAGGATGCTGCCCAGGGAATACAGCTGGATATCGCCGGCCCCCTGGGTGATCACACCGGCGGTGGACGGCGGTGCGGCGCCTTCGATGCCGAAGGTCTGGCTGCCGCCCGGCGTGAGCATCTGGATCGAACCACCGAAGTTGGTGTGCACGCCCGCGCCGCCGAACAGGGTGATATCGCCCTTGTAGGTGAGCGGATTGCCGGCCACGTCCTTGTCCGGGAACAGTGCCGCAATCGCCGCGCGGCCACGCAGGTAGCTGCCCTGGCGCACGCTGCCGTCCTGGTTGTACTCGCGGCCGGCGGCCTTGAGTTCGGCGAAGTACACGTCGCGGGCAAACACCCGTTGTTGCTCGGCCGGCAGGCTGGCGTAGTAGGCGCGGGCCTGCTCGCTGTTGCCGACAAACCCGAAGCGCTCGGCCAGCCAGCCGACCAGTTCGTTTTCGTAGGTCTTGGCCACCTTGGCGCTCTGCAACGACTCGCCCGGTTGCGCCAGGTTGGCGGGGTTCAGGTACGGTTCGACGAAGCGGCGGTAATCCGGGCCGTTGGCGCCGACGCCGGCTTGCATCACGATGCTCGCGCCGGGGCGTGTGTCGCCCGCCGCCACAGCGCCCAGGCTGGTGATACCGACCTTGTCGTCCATCAGGATATTGCGCCCGGCGCTCACTTCCAGATTGCCGGGACCGGCGACGTTGAAGCTGCTGTAGAGGATGTCGCGACCGGCGCTGACGATGGAGATATCGGTGGGGCTGTTGTGCACGAACACGTTGCCGGCGAAAGTGTAGCTACCGGTACTGTCGTCGCCACCGCTGGCCCCTGCCAGGCCGGTACCGCTGCTGACGATATCGCGCCCGGCCCGCATCCAGACCGGGCCTGCGCCTTCAAAATAGGTTTGCCCAAGACGCGGATCATCGGCGGTGGTCATCGTCAGCGTACGCCCACTGTTGACCCCCAGCAGATCCCCCGTCATTGCATAGAAACGCGCGGGCTCCAGGGCATTCCCCCATTGGGTGCTGGCGGTATTTGGACCAAAGGCAAACAGTGGGAACGAAATGCCCAGCCTGGCAACGTTGGCGTCGGTGGAAACGTTGCCGCTGCCCACGTCCGCTCGCCCGCCGATAAAGCCCTGGAAGGCCGGGTGCAGGATGCTCGCCAAGGTGTCCGGCGCCGCACTGGAACGGCTGATGGTCAGGTCGCCGCCATAGATCGAATCCCCCGCCAGCAGTTGCAACTGGCCGTTGGTCGACGGCGCCAATACCAGCGCCTTGAGCGGCGGCAATACGTTCGTGTTCAACGTCGAAGCGCGGCCATAGTACAGGCTGCCGTTGGCCGCGACTGCACGCAGCGTCGCCGGATACACCGCCGCCAGATCCGACTCGGCGGTATCGGTCAACGGCGTGAGATTGCCCCCGGCGGAGAACAGGTCGATGGCCGTGCGGTCGGTCCACAGGCTGAACCAGCTCTGCCCAACGCCACTGACGCCATTGTTCTCATACGCCAGGACATTCATCTGCGGCGCGCGTCCCGGATCGGCCACGTCCTGCAGCACCAGGTCCCCACGCGTAGACAAATTGAAGGTCGCATCGCCCGGCAGCAGGCTCCAGCCCCCGGTCGCGGCCGCAGACGTCGAGCGGCTCGGATCGTAGGCGCGGATTTCGCTCGGGCTTTGATCCTTGGGTTGGCTGCCGTAGCGCAACGTCAGGCTACCCAGGGCGCCGCCCGTCATCTGTACATGCCCGCGCAGGTCGACCACCGCACCATTGAGATGCTCCAGCGCAATCTGGCTGCCGGGATTGACCGCCCCGCCCACCCGCACGTTCAAGTCACCGCCCCCGGTGAGTTGCAGGCTGCCATCGGCCGCGACCCGCCCGGTGCTGCCTACCGCCAGCACCAGGCCCGTGCTGCGCGGGCTGACGTTGGCGGCCACGTAGCCCGTCAGCGGTTTGAGCATCCCCGCATCGCCACCGACCTCGACATTCAGGTTGCCTCCGCCCAGGGTGCCGAACCCGGTGAAGCCCACCATCCGGTCCGCGAGGCCCGCGACGGGCACCATCGCGCCGAAGTTGATCCACCATGCGGTGGATTGCGCCTGGCTGCCGCTCAAGCCGTTGCCCTGGCGCCACAGCCAATTGCCGACGTTGGCCGAATCCACCTCGCCATCGGTCGTCACCGGACGCCCGCCCGTGGAGCGCGCCTTGCTGGTTATGTTGCCGGTCAGGTTACCGCCGACCTTCAACAACAGGTTGCCGCCCCCCTCCGGGAACCAGGCGCCCGCCGGGCTGCCGGCTGTGGCGGTCGTGGCACTGCCGGCGGTGTAGACGCCGAACAGCGATTCCATGCTCAAATCCCCGCCGGCCAGCAACTCCAGGTCCGCCGCACCGGTGCGGATCACGCTGAAACGCGTGCTGCCGCCGACGATCTTGCTCGGGCCAAACACGCCGTAATGGCTGTCGGCCAGGCGCAGGTTACCGGCCTGCGGCTGCGGTTGCAGCGCTCGGCTATCGGCTGCCTGGGTGTCGGCACCGGCCACCAGGCGCATCGACCAGGCCTCGGAGCCCGCGGGCAGCATCGGCGCCGCCGCCCACAGCTTGCCTTGCCCATCCGCCCCCGGCACACGCAGTTGCACCGAGGTGGCATTGCCCGGCAACTTGACGTTGGTGCCCACCGGCAACAACGCGCCACGGGGCAGCGGCTTGGTGCCATTGAGGATCACCGTCGCGGTGCTGCCCAATACCCCCGGCAACGGCACTCCCGCAGGCCAGGTCATGATGCGCACACTGGTGAGGCTGACCAGCACGGTGCCGGCGTCCAGGATGCTGCCCGCCGGCAAGCTCACGCGCTGGGTCAATATCGTACCCGCCGGGTACAGCACGGCCCCCGCGGCATTACGCACCGCGCCCGCCAACACGGTACCGGCCGGCAGTGCCAGGGTCGCATTGAGGGTCGCCGCCGCCGGCAAGCGGGTGCCGGCCGGCAGGCTGCGGGCCTTGATCGAGATGTCGAAGTTGAGGGCCACGCCGCCGGGGAACGTAGTGCCGTCCGCCAGCGTCACGCCGTTGCCCGGTACCACCACCGTGCCACCGGTGAAGTCGACACCGGCGCGCAGTACCCAGCCGTTGTCATCCGCAGTCGCGGCCGGCGCTGCAAAGCCATCGTTGATACTGCCGTAGATATTCAGGTCGCCACCGGCGCGCAGGGTCAGGCTGCCGGCCTCGGTGGGCTGAACCGATTTGAGGCTGGCGTAGCGATAGCCGGACAGGTTCAGGTCGCCCTGCACGACCAGGTCGCCGTCAGCGCTGTTGCTGACGATTTCCACACCGGGGCGCAAGTGGAAGGTATCGCCGTAGGTCGCGTTGTTCAGGCCGGCCAGCTTGGTCTGCGTCAGGTTGGTATTGCTCAGCGCCGCATTGATGTAGGTGGTGCTTAACGCATGCAGGTCATCCAGGTATTGCTGGGTGACGACTTGATACGGCCGGCCGGTGGCCGTGGTGTCGGTGCCGACCGGCGCATCGGTGTAGGTGGCCATGCCGTTGAGGGCAATCGAACGTGCACCCTGGATCGTCAGGCGCCCACTGGCGTCGATGGCAATGTCATTGGCGCCCACGCGGGGCGCATTCAGTTCCAGGGTGCCCCGGTTGCGTCCGTCATTGCCGGTGGCGGTTTCGGTGCCATGGCGCAGGTCGATGCGCATCCCGTCGGCCAGCGTCAGTTGGCCAGTGCCCGACCCCAGGATCACGCTGGCGCGGTTCGGCGAATCGATGATCTTGCCGTAGCTGTCGACACGCAATTGCGTGCCATGGGCGTCGAGCACCGCCGTGCCGGCCAGCGTCAGGCCGTTCTTGCCGGCCAGGTTGATGTTGCCGACGCGTTCGCCGCTGGCGTCCACTCGGCCGGTGACCAGCAGGCTGCCATTGTCCACCGAGACATTGACGGTATTGGCCTTGACGCCGTCGCCAATCGTCAAGTCGCCCTGCTTGAGCTGGAAGCTGCGCGCACCAAACACCTCGCCCTGGTTGAGGCGCTGGTTAAGGGCCGCGAACCGCTCGCTCAGGCTGCCGCTGCCGCCCAGGTGCTGGGCCTGGATCTCCACCGCGCCGGCCAGGTAAGGCACCAGCGTGCCGCCGGCATCGTAGTAGCCGCTGCTGCCGGCGAGGATCTTGCCCGCCAGGTCGACGGTGCCCGCCGCGTCGCTCACCGCCACGGCGTGCAGCTTGCCCGCCTGGTTGAAGGTGGCCGAGAGGTCGATGGTCGAGCCCGTGGCCTGCCGCACATTGCCCGCGCTGCTTTGCAGCACCACGTCGCCGCCCGCGCTGTATTTGGTCAGGTCGTCGAACACGATGGCGCGACCGGACACATCAATCGAGGCGTTGTCGGTCAGCACCACATCACCACGGGCGCCCAGGGTCACCTTGCCGCTGGGCAGTACCACCGCGCTGGCCAGGCGCAGGCTGTCGCCCTGCAGCGACAACTCGCCGCCAAGCCCCTCCACCTTGCCCACCGGCCCCGACGAGGCGCTGACATCAATGGCGCCCCCGGCGGTGATCTTGTTCACCGAGCCGGCTTCGCCGGTCATCAGTGGCGTGAGGATATTGAGGTTACCGCCACTGTAGGCAAAGCCCTTGATCGCGTCGTAGGCGCCCTGGCTCTGGTACACCGAGAGGCTGCCCTTGTGGTTGGCGGTGATGCGCTCGCTGGCATTCAGGTTGACGTTGGCAAAGCCCAGCGCCAGGCGGTTCAAGGTGGCGGTGGTACTGGCCTGGGCGAACTCGCCATAGCCGAACGTAATGCGCTCGGCGTTGATGTCCAGGCGCCCGCTGCCGGTGCCGGCACCGCCAGCCACCACAGTGCCGGGGGCTGCCTCGGCGCCCTGCCAGATCAGGTTGGCGGTGTGGATGGTGGCCACATCATTCGCGCCTCCCGCGCCGTAGATCGCCGGGGTGGAGAGCATCAGGTTGTTCAACAGGGACTTGCCCGTGACCGCGTCGTAGGTGTCGAGGGTGGTCGATCCGTAGAAATTGAAGCTGTCGCGTGCCGACAGTTGCAGGGTCTCCAGGGCCGGGGCGCCAAACTGGGTGTCGCCGCGCAGCAGGCGGTCGAGCACTTGCTGGGTGAGGGTCAGGCCCGCCGGCAGGCGATTGGCCGCGGCAGCGTCAGCCAGGGCCTGCGGGCTGCCGACGTTGATGCTGGCGACGCCGAGGTTCAGGTGCCGGGTGCCGTAACGCACCTCGTCGCCCATCAGCAGGGTCTTGTCAGTCAAGGCGACGATGCTGCCCTCGGAGTAGAGAGCGGTTTGCCCGCTGCAAGGGTCGCTGGCACACGTGCCCAGCTTGATCCCGCCGCTGCTGCTGCCCGCGGGCGCACTGACCACATTGAGCAACCCATTGGAGACCGCGAGCATATTGCCCACGCTGTAGACAAAACCATCACGTGCGTCATAGCTGGCCTTGCCGCGCCCGATCGTATTGATCGACGCGCCCTGCTCCACCACGATTTCCCCGTCAGCACTCAAGAGGAATACTTCCGGCGCGGCCAACGTCGCCCCCGTACGCAGGGTGACCGAACCGCTGGGCATATTCGCCAGGTTGATGTAGCCACCGTTCTGGCCATACGAGACCTGGGTCATGCCGCCGATCATCAGGCGTGCGGCACCCAAGGCATTGAGGCTCGCCGCATTCACGGTGACGCCAGCGAAATCCGCTGTGGCCGCATTGCCTGCCGCCACCACTTCGATTTCGCTGTTGTCCATGTTGAGCACCGCCACGGTACCGGCGTAACCGCCGGCAGCCGCATCGAAACGGCCGATCCCCTGGAACGAGAAGGCATCCGCACCGGCCCCCGGCCGCAAGGCCAGCTCCAGGGTCTTGGCGTCCCGCTCGAGCATCGCCCGAGGCACGCCGAGCCTGGCGGCGTCGGCCACCGCGAACTGCGCATAACTGGTTTCGTTGTACTGGGAGTAACGGCGCAAGGTATCGGCCGACGTGAGGATCAATTGGCTGGCAATGCTGTTGCTGATCCCGGTATTGGCGATGGACAGCCGCCCCGCAGTCGACCACGAGCCGTTGCGCATCTGCTGGGTCGGCCCCACGCCTGCGGCCCCGGCCAAGCCGTTGATTTCGACTCGGAACGCGCCGGGCATCAAGGCATACGTCGACGGCATAAGCGTATAGGTGCCCGCCGCGAGCCCCGGCACTCCTGCGCCAATCGTGATTTGCTGGCCGATCAACGGGTCGACCGCGCCGCCCTCCGGCGCCACGGGTGCGTAGCCGGGCTGCACGCCGGGCACAATCGCGTAGACCGGGTTGGTGCCCAGGCCCGGCAGCACAAAACCGCCGTTGGCCCCGATCTGCATCAACGGGTTGTAGCGGGCGTCGGTAGAACCGCCGCGCCCGGAAATAAACCCGGCGCCGAGTAACTCGCCGCCGCCGGACAGGTCCACAGTGGCCTCAGGCAGCACCGCCACCGACTCACCGCCGAGGACCACGCCGACCTGCAGGCCACCGTTCAACGTCGGTATCCCGCCCTGCCCGAGGAACGTCACGGTCTTGCCGTTGTATTGATAGATCTGGCCGTCCACTGTACCGCCGTAAGGCAGCACCAGGCCCCTGCCGCTCACCGAGGTCAGGCTGCCCGGCAGCAGTTCAACTTTGCTGGAACCCAGGCTGCCGATCTCAATCAGCCCCAGCGGCGCGCGTACCACCCCGCCCTGCTTGATGGTCGGGCCACCCAGTTGCAGGCGACCGAACGCCGAGTACGGCACGGCAGCAGTGCTGTTGCCGGTACGGGCGATGGTGAGGGTGCGTGTCGGGTCGTAGTTGTATCCCGTGGTGTCATTGTTAGCGTCCAGATAGCCCGCCATCACCCTCGCGCCGACCTCAGTCGCCGGGTACAGCTGGGCTGCGCGCAAGGTCATATCACCGCGCGTCATCAGTTGCGTGCTGATGCCGGTAGCGATCACATCCGCACCCGCCCCCACCAGAAACCGCAGGTCGCCCTGGCTGGTCAGTTGCACATCATCGAAGCCGCGACGGTCGATACTCACCTGACTGCTATCGCTCAGGGTCAGGTCACTCTTGTTGCTGAACAGCACATTGCCACGCACATCGACCAGGTTGCCGGAGGCATTGAACAGCGCCTGGCTGTCACGTTGAGACATGCCGCTGGTCAACACCGGATGCAGGTATTGTTGTTTGTTGGGGTCCAGCGGCGCGAGGATGCCCGCCAGCAGCAGATAAGGCGCCGACAGGTTGATACGGGAATTGGCCGCCGCCGTTTCAGTCAGCCCCATGGCGCCGCTGTACAGGCGCAGGCTCTGGCCCATGTTCAGCGACACATCACCGTCAAAACTCAGCAGGCCATTGCTGAGCAAGGCCAGGTTGTCAAAACCGCCGGCACGCACCTGGTCCACGCCCAGCGCGCCATGGCCGTACGCCAGGCTGGCGGCGGCCGCGTCGGCGCTGCCCGGCAATGCGCTGCCCTGGTGGGCTTGGCTGAGCACCAGTTCACGGACGTTAAGCACACGGTCGGTCACGGCGCTCATGGCGTAGTACGGGCTTTCCAGCGCCAGCGACAAGCTGCCGCCCGCCGCCCCTGCACCACCGGCGCGCGCTACAAAGCTGCCATCCAGGTACAGGCCGTTGTTGGACGCAAAGCTGATGCGGCCGCCATTGCTTGCCACCTGCACCCGGCCCTGGCCCGGGATATCCAGGGCCGCCTGCGTACCGGAGGCGTCCAGGCGGGCGCCGTCGCGCACCACCACAAACAGGTCGCTGGCCTTGGCAATCCCGGTGGCCAGGTCGATGTCGCCGCCAATACTGATGGTGCCGCCATTGCGGACCTGGCCGTAGACACTGCCGCGATTGCTCACTGCCGTGACGGCCCGCGAGGCGACGTCGATCAGCGCGTTTTCGCCGACCCAGATCGAACGACCGTGGCCGCCAGCGTTGACCAGTTCGGAAGCCGGAACCGTCAAGCCGCCCAGGCTGACACTGCCGCCCCAGGCGTTCAGGGTGCCGTCCAGGGTCAACTGGCCGACGCTGCGCAGGTTGATGCCCTGGCCAGGGTCGACGTTGATCACCGCCCCCTTGCCCACATTCAGCGTGGTCGTCGCCAGTTCGGCCGCCGTGGATTCCTGATGCCCTGCCGTCAAGGTCAGGCTGGCGCCGCGCCGTTGCGTCAGCACGCCCTTGGTGGCGTCTTCCTGATACAGCGCCGGTGTCCAGCGCTCCAGGGCCGTGGCCGGGTCGCTGCCCGTGGGGCTGGCCGAGGTCTGCTCGCCCAGGCGATAGACCGGCGTGGTCACATCCACGCGCGTGCCGTCGGTGACCAGCAAACCTTCGTTGCCGGTGATGTCATAGGCCGAGAAGCCCTTGTTGAAGAAATCGCCCGCCAGTTTCAGTGTGTCGGCGGTCGGTGCGGTGGCGCTGTCGCCGATCTGCACCTTGCGTGCCTGCAACGCCAGGGTGCCGCCGCCGTTGACGCCATAGCCACGGATTTCACCGTCCAGGGCCAGGTTGCCGAGGGCGCCTACGGTCACGTAACCGCCCTTGCCGCCGACGAGCTTGCCGTCGAGGCCAAGGCTGCCACCGGAGGATGCATCCACCACGCTGCCGGCCGCCAGATGCACATTGCCGGTGCTGCGCAACGACACCTTGCCGCCGTTCACCGAGGCCACGCCGCCCACGTCGGCAGGGTCCAGCAGCAGGTTGTTCCAGCGTCCGCTGGTGTCGAGCCTGACGCCGGCGGCCACGTCGAGGCGGCCGTTGCCCGCCAGGATCGTATCGCCGACCGCCCCCGCCTTGAGCGGGTCGACCTGGCTGAGGATATTGCCCGCATTGAGACTGCCGCCATGGGCCGTGAGGTTGGCATTGATGGCTACGCCCGGCCCGAACAGGGTGATGTCGCCCCCGTCCGCCACCTTCAGCGCACCATTGACGGTGATCTGCCGGGTGGCGCCAACCTTGACCGCGCCCAACTGGTAGCCATTGAGCTGGTCACTGTCGAGCACCAGCGTGCCTTGGCGATCCGCCGGCAAGGCGGTGCTGAGGTCGAGGCCATCGGCAATCTTCTGCGTATTGCTGTCGATCAGGACCTGATCGGTGCTGCCGCTCAGGGCATAGCGCAAAGTGCCGGTGGTCTTGTTGTAGATCGGGATGTATTGACCAATGATCAGTTGCGCGCGCTGAGCCCGGGCCTTCTGCGATTGCTGGTAGCCATCGAGGTTGATGTTCGGCGCCTGGGTCTGGCGGTCGCCCTGGAACACGTCGCTGATCAACTGGCCTTCGAGCACCGCGCTGGTGGTGCCGACCACCAGCTTGCCGGCGTCGCGGCCCACGGTATAACCGGCCTCGTAGCGGCGCTGTGGCGCGATCAGCGGGTTGTAGTAGTACTCGGTCTGGCCCCAGCGTGCGCTGGTGTCTTCATAGCCTTTGTAGAAACCCGAATAGAGAATGTCGCCCGGCGCCCTGGACACTTCATACAAGCGGCCATTAGGGCCCTTGAGCCAGGTCTGCTGGATATAACCGGCCTGCACATCCACGGTGCCACCGGACAGGTTGATCTGCGCGCCCTGCTGGGTCACCACCTCCTTGCCGGTGAAGGTCACGGTGCCGCCCTGGGCCATCCATTCACCCACCGAGTGGCCCTGGGTGCCGAGGTAGCCGCCGACTTCCAGCAAGCCGCCAGCGGTATACCAGCGGTCTGTGGCATAGCCGTTGGTGCCCGCCGGCACAAACACCAGCTCACGCAGGTCGACCCACACATCGTTGTTGATCAACTGGCCGCCATCGCGGTTGACCGGCGCATCGCGCTGCTCGTTACCCTGCACGTTGATCTTGATGTTGTTGGATTCCATCGACACCTTGACGCCGACGGCGCCCGACACATCGATCATCGCGCCGTCGCGCACCAGGCTGCGCCCAGCGGCGCTGACCGCGACCTGGCCGCCGGTGGCGAGGGTGATCGAGCCTTTCTGGAAGTCCACGGTGCCGCCGCTGACGATCTCGATCCGTGACTGGTCGGTGCGGTCGGCCACCGCGCTGAGATTGTTGAACGCGCCGGTGACCAGGTTGGCGGGCGTGCCATCAAGGTTGACCAGGCCATTGCCTTTCTGGCTGTTGAGCGCGGTGCTGCCGCTGCTGTCCAGCAGGATCGCGGTGGTACTGCCCTCGCCCAGGGTCACGCTGCCGGTGGTGTCGGTGGCGGCGTTGAGCAAATGGACCGTGCCGCGGGTGTCCACCGAGGTGCTGGCCAGGACCACGCCATTTTGCTGCACCTGGCGCCCGGTCAGCGTGATGTCGCCGGTCGAGGCCATGATCAAGCCGCTGTTGGTGACCTTGCCGGCGCTGCTGCCGGCGTTGAGGCTGGTCGCCACTTCATTGCCACGGGTGGTCGAGCGGTCATTGCCGGTAGTGCCAACGCCCTTGCGGATGTAAAAACTGTCGCCGGCCGCCAGGGTCGCCTGGCCCTTGGCGGTGTTGATAGTGCCGGCGTTTTCCACCTCTGTGCCGAGCAGCAAGGCATAGCCGCCGGCATCGGTGGAGGTGGCCGGGCTGTGGGTCTGGATCAGTGCACCGCGCTGGACCTCGACCTTGCCCGCCGCATCGGTGAAGGTCGGTTGGGTGCCGGTGGCGTCCACGTAGATGCCACGTTGAGTGAATTGCTCATCGGTGATGTTCGCGGCGGCGGCCACCAGGTTGCGCACGTTGACCTGGCTGGTACCGCTGAAGACCACGCCGTTGCGGTTCATGATCATCACCGTGCCGGCGCCGGTGATCTGGCCCTGGATCTCGCTGGGGCGCGCGTTGGGGTCGTTGACGCGGTTGAGCACGGCCCAACTGGCCTGCTGCTGGAAATCCACCGTGGTGTTGCGCCCGACGTTGAAGGTCTCCCAGTTGAGGATCGCCTTGTCGGCGGTCTGCTCGATGGTCACCGTGGTCTTGCCGCCGGCCTGGGTCTGCACCGGGCCCCTGGCGTTGGTCCAGCCCTGGGTGAGGCTGTTATCGACCTGCAGGCCGCCCTTGCCCAGGCCATCGGGAACGGTCGAGACCTGGCCGAAGGCAGCCTGGCGCCCTGCCGCCTGCGCCGCTTGTTGCGCCGCAATCGCCGCGACGCTGGTGTTGAGCGTGCTGATCGAGCGCGACAACTGCTGCTTGACCCGCGCCTGCTGGTTCAGCGATGGAATCCCCGGCACCTGGCCCGCCCCGGTGCGCGCCGCCGTCGCCGCCTGGGACGCGCCCTTGTCGGCAAACCAGCCGGAACTGAAGGCCGTGGCCGCCTGGGCGTTGCCCGCCACCATCAACAGGGCAATGGCCTGGGCCAGCGGTTTGAGGCGCAGGATCGTCTGGGCGCTCTGGCCTTGGGCAGTGCGGTTTACCGGTGATTTGCAGCGGACCATCGGAGATCTTCCTTGTTTGTAATTCGCCAGGGGCAAGACACGCCCGCGTATGAGGGTTAGGCGGTTGGCGAGGGGCCGGACTGAACTTCTGTCATGGAAAGTTCACATGGGGCTGGTAGCGCAAAAAAATCAGCAACGGCACAGGCCGTTGCTGATCGGGTGTTGCAGGTCGGTGAAAGCGTGGGTTACAGCGGACGACCGATGCCGTTGCAGACGTTGGTTTTGCCGATGCTCAGACCGCTGGTTGCCGTCAGGAAAGTGTCGGTGATGGCAGCTTTCCAGTTAGCCGGCAGCGGCACGAAACGGTTGGCCGAAATCGCGGCGTCGTTGTTGGCAGTGGCGTCGAAGTGCTTGGTGAAGAAACCACGTACCTGGGAGGTCTGATCAGCATTGGCATAGCACTGGCTGAAGATCAGGTTGGTGAAGCCAAGGATCGGGTAGCCCGAATCAGGGTACGGTTGAACGCCGGCAGCGCCCACTGGACCGAACACTGGCACCCAGTTGTCAGGGTTGTTGATGTCCAGCGGAGCGCTTGGGTCGTTAGGTGGCAGTACCTGGGCGATGGCGTCGGAAACGTTGCCCGGCGCTGGCGACACACCTTCGACGCCGTTGGCTTCGTCTTTACCGACGCGAGCAACCTTGGTGGCGTCGTCCAGGCCTTCCAGGGTAGAGGCCGCGTAGTCAGGGCTCATGTAGGTGATGCGGCCTTGGGCGGCGCCCAGGGCAGTCATTACACCCTGGCTGCCGGTGGCAGCAACGGCGCCGGCAGGCAAGCCACCGGAGAAGCTGTTGGCGAACGTGGTGGTAACCGCGAAGGAGCCGGTTTCAGCGTTGCACTTGGCATTGAGGAAACGGGTGAACAGCTCGGTGGTGCCGCTGCTCTCGCTGCGATACACGATTACGATCGGACCGGTACGCCCAGCACCGGAAATCCCGCTCCAGTTCTTGATGCGACCGGAGAACACACCGCACAGCTCTTGAACGCTCAGGTCAACATTCGCGCTGCCGGTTTTGTTGAACGGAATGGCCACCGACGTTGCAACCGACGGCACCTGGATCAGCTTGCCCCAGGCCGGTTGTTTGGTAGACGCGTAGGTCGACAATTCAGTCGCAGTCAGTTTGGAATCGCTACCAGCCCAGTGCACGTTCTTATTGGTAACGCCGGCCACGAACTTGGTGTAGTCGTTGGTCAGGAAGGCAGCCTTGCCATTGCCGCTGCCGACGCCGATGTAGGGGGCGAAGCCAGTGGTGAGTACGCCGGCAGTCTGGTACAGCGGCTGTGGCAAGGTCGCGCCGCCGCCGTTTACGTCAGCGAATGCAGCCTGTGCCGAGCACAGTGCAGCGAGGGTCATGGATACCGCGAGAACGTTGCGCTTAAACATGAAGAAGCTCCTTTCGTCGTGTTTGTACGTTTGGGGTAGATGGCTCTTGCATGACGCCATGGCTTCGGTCCCAAGCCGTGATGCGGGGGTGGCGAGGGGTGAGGCCATGGGTAGGAAATTTCGCAGTTTCCGATGACAGCAATAGGAAAAAACCTCGGGAGGAACACCTTGATTTTTAAAAGATTCTCGGGTGTTTTGGTCATCGTTCTGAACGCTTTGGGCGCAGGTGACAGCGAGGTTTCAGCCCGCAATGGGTGGAGGCGGTACGGGCTGTGGCAAGGGCGGTTGGATGTGACGGAATGAGGAACCCGAGGTTGGGCCTGGCGATGTCGGCCCGCGCCGAAATCAACTGAGCAGCCCCTCCTTACCTTTCTTGACCGTATTCAGGTCACGAGTTGGTTGATCTCGATGATCGGCAACAGCACCGCCATCACGATCACCAGCACCACCGCGCCCATCACCACGATCATCAGGGGCTCGAGCAACGCGGTCATGCCCATCGCGCGCCGTTCGATATCCCGCGACAGCGTCTGCGCGGCACGCTCGAGCATCGGCGGCAGCGCGCCGGTTTTTTCGCCGCTGGCAATCAGGTGGATCAGCACCGGCGGGAAGACTTTTTCCACCGCCAGCGCCGGGGCCAGGTTGACGCCCTCGCGCACCTTGGCGGTGGCGTCGTTGACGCATTGGCTCAGGCGGTCGTTGGAGAGGGTCTGGCGCGCCGCTTCCAGCGCGCGCAGCAGCGGCACGCCGGCCCCGCCGAGGATCGCCAGGGTCGAGGCAAACCGCGCGGTGTTCAGGCCCAGCACAAAGCGCCCGATCAGCGGCAGGCGCAGCACGCGACTATGCCAGTTCAGGCGCGCCACGGGATTGCGCAGGTACAGGCGCCAGCTCCAGAAACCGCCGACAAGCGCACCGAAACACAACCAGCCCCAGGCGCGAATGAAGTCGCTGGCGTTGAGCATCGCCAGGGTCAGGCCCGGCAGGTCCTGGCGCGCCTGGGAAAACGCGCTGACCACCTGCGGCACCACGTAGCTCAACAGGAAAATCACGATGCCGATGGACACCAGCCCAACCACGCCGGGGTAGATAAAGGCCGTGAGGATCTTGCCGCGCAGGTTGTTGCGCTCCTCAATGTAGTCGGCCAGGCGCTCCATCACTTGGGCGAGGTCGCCGGACTCCTCCCCCGCCGCGATCAACGCGCGATAGATCGACGGAAAATCCCGTGGCCGTGCCGCCAATGCATCAGCCAAGCGCATGCCGCCGCGCACATCGGCACGTACGGCGGCGAGGGTCTGGGCGATGTGCTTTTTCTCGGCCTGCTCCACTGTCGCACTCAGTGCTGCCTCCAGCGGCAGGCTGGCGCCGAGCAGGCTCGCCAGTTGTCGCGTGGCCCAGGCCAGGTCATTGTCCGACAGCTTGGCAGTGAACAGGCTGCTGCCGGCGGCATTCGACTGATTGCCTTCAACCTGTACCAACAGCGCGGTCAGGCCACGGCTGCGCAACGCGGCAAACGCGCCGCTCTGGCTGTCCGCCTCCAGGTGCCCGGCCTCGACTTTGCCGCTGGCGTCGGCGGCTTCATAGCGATAGCGATTCATCAGGCGTCCCGCGTCACGCGCAGGATTTCTTCGGGCGCAGTGGCGCCGCTGCGCACCCAGCGCTCGCCGTCTTCGCGCATGCTCAACATCCCGGCGCGGCGCGCGGCCACGCGCAGGTCCTGCTCGCCGGCGCCCTGGTGGATCAGGCTGCGCACGTCGTCGTCGACGCAGAACAATTCATGGATCCCGGTACGCCCGCTGTAGCCGACCTGGTTGCATTGCGCGCAGCCCACCGGGCGCCAGGTGCCGGGCGCGGCCGGGTCCTGTTGCTTGCAATGCGGGCACAGGCGCCGCACCAGGCGCTGGGCCAATACGCCCAACAGCGACGACGCCAGCAGGAACGGCTCGACCCCCATGTCGATCAGGCGGTTGACCGCCGACACCGCGTCGTTGGTGTGCAGGGTCGCCAGTACCAGGTGGCCGGTGAGCGAGGCTTGCACGGCGATTTGCGCGGTCTCCAGGTCACGGATTTCACCGATCATGATGATGTCCGGGTCCTGGCGCAGAATCGCGCGCAAGGCCAGGCCGAAGGTCATGTCGATCTTGGCGTTGACCTGGATCTGGCTGATGCCCGGCAAGTCATATTCCACCGGGTCTTCCACGGTGAGGATATTGCTGGTGCTGGCATCCAGCCGCGCCAGGGCCGCGTACAGGCTGGTGGTCTTGCCGCTGCCCGTGGGCCCGGTGACCAGCACGATGCCGTGGGGCTGGCGGATCAGCGTATCGAGGCGCGCGAGCAACTGCGGCTCCATGCCCAGGGTTTCCAATTGCAGGCGCCCGGCCTGTTTGTCGAGCAAACGCATCACCACGCGCTCGCCATGCCCGGTCGGCACGGTCGATACGCGAATATCAATCGGCCGGCCGGCCACGCGCAGGGCGATACGGCCGTCCTGGGGCAGGCGCTTTTCGGCGATATCGAGCTGGGCCATGATCTTGATCCGCGACACCAGCGCGCCATGCAGCGCCTTGCGCGGCGACACCACGTCACGCAGGGTGCCGTCGACGCGATAGCGCACCACCGAATGGGTTTCATAGGGTTCGATGTGAATGTCACTGGCCTCATCCCGCGCCGCCTGGGTGAGCAAGGCGTTGATCATGCGAATCACCGGCGCGCCGTCCTGGGTGTCCAGCAGGTCGGTGATTTCGGGCATGTCTTGCATCAGGCGGTCGAGGTCGACTTCGTTTTCGGCGGCGCCGACCACGGCGGCGGCGCTGCCGGTGTCGGCGTAGGCACTGGCGAGCAGGCCGTCGAGTTCGTCGTCGCGCACCTGTTCAAGGCGGCTGTGGCCGAACTGACGGTGTACCTCGCTGATGGACCAGCCGGGGGTCGAGGGGCATACGGTGAGTAGCCTGCCTTCCTCGCAGGGACGCAGGAGGATGCGTTGGGATTTGGCCCAGGCGTAGGGGAGCAGGCTCATGGTTTTGGCTCGCTTGCACTGGATTTAGAGGGACCGAGTACATATCCGTTGTTGGGGTAACGGCTACTTGGGGTTCCGCTCTTACAGCGGCTCACTTTTGAAGAGCGCAAAAGTAAGCAAAACGCTCTTGCCCCAACACTCGGCACCTCGCCCAGGCTCGGTGTGCCCGTAATCCGACATTGATTTGGGCGGCCGCTGCCACGCGCCATCCATGGCGCGGGGCGGCTAAACCGGCATCCCTGCCGGTTTACCCCCCAAATCAATATCGAATTCCGGCCAGCGTGTTTGATGGGGCGCCTAGGATCAAGATCAAGATCAAGGTCAAGATCAAGATCAAGGTCAAGATCAAGATCAAGGTCAAGGTCAAGGTCAAGGTCAAGGTCAAAAACAACGCGAAAGCAGGTGGGTTTTTCTGTGGGAGCTGGCTTGCCTGCGATGGCCTCCACTCGGTGTGCATGCCGTACCGCGGTATCTGCAGCGCAGGCAAGCCAGCGCCCACCAAGAGCGCAACCATAAGTCACGGCCGCGCCCCTCCGGAAACCGGTACCGCGCGAATCACTGCCCGCGGCCCCTGTTGTTGACCACCCGGGATCGCCTTCTCCACCGAAGGCAACTGCGGCGCCTGCACATCCGGCATCGCCCAGCTGTGCTCCGGTTGCAGCCCGCCCTGGGCGCGGCGCATGAATTCGTAGCGGTTCAGGGTGATGCTGCGCCCTGCTCCGCTGTCGCGGATGATGTAGGGGCGCAGGAACACCATCAGGTTGGTCTTGTTCACGCTGCGCTTCTCATTGCGAAACAATGCGCCCAGGCCGGGAATATCCGACAGCCACGGCACCGCATCATTGCTCTGGCTGTAGCCGTCCTGCAGCAGCCCGCCGAGCACCATGATCTGCCCGTCATCCAGCAGGATGCTGGTGTCGATCGCGCGCTTGTTGGTCACCGTGCCGGCCTCCACCGAAGCCCGCGCATCCACGGTGCTGACCTCCTGGTAGATATCCAGCTTCACCGTGCCGCCCTCGGAAATCTGCGGGCGCACGTTGAGCTTGAGCCCCACCTCCTCACGCTGCACGGTCTGGAACGGGTTGTTGCTGGTGCCCCCGCCGCCGGTCACGTAGCTGCCGGTGACAAACGGGATGGTCTGCCCGACGAAAATACTCGCCGCTTCGTTGTCCAGGGTCAGCAGGTTCGGCGTCGACAGCACGTTGGTGCCGCCCTTGCTCTTCAGGGCGCGGGCCAGCACCTTGAGGTCGAGCACCTTGCCGATCCCGGGGATGTCTACGGTGCCGTTGACCAGGCCGACGTTGAGGCCCTTGGGCAGCACATCAATGCTGGTGGGGCTGGCGGGCGTGCCATTCACGCCGCTGCCGCCCAGGTTGACGCCGCCGAAGCCGCCCTTGCCACCGAGGTTGCCGGCCTGCCATTGCACGCCAAACTCGGTGGCGTCGTCCTCGCCGACTTCCACGATCAGACTTTCGATCACCACCTGGGCGCGGCGCTGGTCGAGCATGTCGATCACTTCGCGCAGGTTGCGGTACAGCGGGTCCGGGGCGGAAATCAGCAAGGTGTTGGTGGTGGCGTCGGCCTGGATGGTCACGCCGCCGGCGCTGAATGCGGTGTCCTGGTCACTGGGAGTGCTGCCGGTGCCAGGGGTGGAGCCGCTGGCTTGCCCGTAACCCGACTGCACGCCGCTGCCGGTGGGCGTGCCGCTGCTGTTTTGCGCGGTGCCGGTGGCCGGGCTGTTCTTGCTATTGCCGCCCATGCTGCTGAGCTTGCCACGGGCATCGTCGCTCACCCCGGTATCGCTTTCGCCGGTAAGCAGCCCGCGCAGCGACTGCGCGAGCTTGCCGGCCTGGGCATTGCGCAGGTACACCACGTGCATATTGCTCGGGTTGCTCTGGGCATTGTCGAGCTTGTAGATAAGGTTGCGCGCCAGCTCCGTACGCTCCGGGCTGCCGGAGCGGATGATGATCGAATTGGAGCGCGGGTCGCCGATCACGTTGATCTTCTGGGTCTGGTCGGCGCCCTGGGTTTCCAGCAACTCGCCGACCATCGCGGCGATGTCCACGGCGATGCCGTTCTGCACCATCACCACGTCGGTGTCGATGGCGCTCGGGGTGTCGATGCCATTGATGATCTGCGCGACGCGCGCGAGGTTTTCCGCATAGTCGGTGATGACGATGCTGTTGTTGCCGGGGTAGGCATTGATCGGGTTGTTCGGCGACACGATGGGGCGCAGCACCGGGATCAGGTTCACCGCATTTTCATACTGCAGGCGGAAAGTGCGCGTCTGCATGCCACTGCTGCCGGCGCTGTAGATCGGCCCGCCAAGCAACTTCGCATCGGCCTCCGGCACCACCTGGGCCACGCCGCCCACATCGACCACGCTGAAGCCCTGCATGCGCAGCGCCGCCAGTAGCATGTCGTAGGCCTGGTGCGCGGGCACCTGGCCCTCGCTGACCAGGGTGAGGTTGCCTTTCACACGCGGGTCTACCAAAAATTGCTGGCCGGTGGCGCGGGACAAGGCGCGCACCACCGCCTGGATATCCGCGTCGACGAAATTGAGCTGCACCGGCTGGTCGCCCAGCGGGTTGCGCGCCTTGACCGGCGCCGGGGCCTGGCCGCGCGCACTGTGGGTGACCGGGTGTTGCACGCGGGGTTTGGGCGGGACTTCGCGCTGGCGATCGAGCGGGGTTTCGCCGCTGCGACGGGTGTCGGCCAGAGGCTGGCCGAGTTCGCTGTCCACCAGCAAGGGCGTGTTTGGCTGCGGGCTGCTGCACGCGCTCAACGCCAGCAACAGCAGCGGCGCGACCTTGCGAAAAGGCGCGTGATGGGGGACTGACCACTTCATGAAGCTTCCTTAGCGCCAAGCGCCTGATCCATGCGAACGGTCCCGGACACAGTACCGGCCGAGTTATCGACAGCATCCGGCGCGCGCTGCAAGCGCGCCTCGGACACTTCCAGGGAAAACGAATGGGGATTGCCCAGCAACCAGCTCACCACGGCGTCTGCCGGGGCATTCTCCAGCGTGAGGCGCCAGCCGCCGGCGTCCAGTGCCTGCAACTGGTAATGCCCTTGCAGGCCGGCGCCATCGAGGGCCTGGCGCAACGCGGTTTCATCGCCGTGGCGCGGCGCCGCGACGTCCTGCAACAGCACCTGCAAGGCCGCCGCCTGGGCGCGCAGCTTGGGGGTCTCGGCCTGCCAGTACTCGATCTTCTTCAGCGCGGGTTGCACCAGCACCAGCCAGGTCAACAGACTCGCCAGGACCAGCGCAGCGCCGATCAGCAGGCGTTTCTCGCGCAACGCCAGGCCGCTCCAGAACACCTGCGCCTGGCTGCGCACCTGCCGCCACTTATTCATCACTGGCCTCCGGTTTCTCGGCGGCCTGGGCCGGGCCGATGCTCCAGCCATGCTCATCGCGCTCGGCGACAAAGCCGGCCTGGGCCAGCGCGGCTTGCCAATCGCCCACGGCCGTGGGGCTGCGACTGTCGGCGAGCAGCGCCAGGTGCAAGCGGCCCTGTTCGAAGTCCAGGCTCTCGACGCTGCCGACCATGAAGGGCAGATTGCTGCCCGCCAGCTGCAACAGGCGGGTAAAGCGCTGGCCCGGATCGGCGGCCGCACCGCTCTGGCGCGCAGCCAACTGCTGGCGGGCCTGCTGCAATGGGTTGAGCACCACTGGCAATTCAGGAAATGCCTGGCGGACCTGCTGGCTCATCAGCGCCTTGAGCCGCTGGCCCTCATCCACCTGGCGGGCGGCATACAGGTTGAGGCCGACGGTCCAGATCGCCGTCGCCAGCGCTACACCGGCGAGCGCCCTGCCCCATCCGCCACGGGGTGCCTGGCTGAGACGCGCGTGCAAGCCCCAGGTCGGCACGGCACCGCTCCAACGCTGCTGCGCCTCCACCAACGGCACATCGAGGGCCTGCAAGCCCAACGGGTGCACGGCGCCTTGCTGCAGGCTGTCACGGGTCAACAGATAGCCGTCGTCCAACGCTGCCGCGCCGACCGGCAAGGCATACGGCGCCGGGTACAGCCCGCGCAGCTTGAGCGGGGTCTGTGCGACGACCGCGGCGAGCCGCTCCAGGCCGGCCTTCGACACCCAGCCGACCTGCACGCGCCCATCGCTTTCACGCGGGCCGTGGGCCACCTGCATCTGCTCCACCGGACCGAGGATCAGCGCCTGGGCGGCACAGGCCACCGCCGCAGCGGTTTTCGCCGCGGGCAACGGCGGCAACTCAAGGCTGGTGAGCAGGCTGTCGCGCGGATGCAGGAAGCAATCCAGCGCCTGGCGGGTCTTGCCCAATTGCGCCAGGCTGGCGTGCCCTTCATCCACCACCACGCCGCGCTCCAGCCAGGCAAACGTCACCTGGCTGTCCACGCTCAACCCATCGAGCGGCGGCAGGCCAATACGCAAGCGTTTCATACCCCCACCCGCGACCAGATCACCCGTGGCGGGCGGTCTTCGGGCCGATGCAGCAGCGCGTCGAGGGTCACCCGACGCTGCTCGCGCCGTGCCTGCCCGTGCAGGCGAAACCACTCGCTGGTAATGCCCACCTGCACCGAATCCACCGCCACCTGGGGCAAGTGCAAGCGGTTGACGAAATCCCCGCGGTTGATAAACCAGCGGCCGCTGTCACGTTCGGCCAGCAACCCCCGCGCCTGGGCCAGGCTGAGCTGCGGCACCACCGCGCTGAGCACTTCGGCGCTGGCGGTGTTGCCGTTGACCCAGGTATTGCTCGGAAGCACGCTGATATAGGTGCGCAGGCGCCGCAACAGCGCCGGGTCCAGGCCGTCAATGCCGCTCAAGTCGTCGAGGTTGCGCAGCATCGGGTATTTGGCCGGCACACCGTTCTGCTCGTAGGAGGCGATGACCCGCTGGCTGATGCGCCGACTCACGGCCGGGTCGACCCCGATCAGGCGGCACAGGCGCTCGAAGGACTGCAATTGTTCGGCATCCGGCTGCTGGCGGTTGACCAGGTTGCGCAGGTTGAACTTGCCCTGCTCATCCTCGATCTGCCCCTCGAACGCGCCGCCCTGGGCCTGCGCCCACGGCTGGTCGAGGCGCGTCAGCACCTCCTTCTGGCGCGCCTCCCAGAGCATCTGCCGGCTGCGCTCCAGGCCGCCCTGCAACAGCCACTGGCCCTGTACGCGCAATTGCTCGGTTTCCAGGCTGCGAGTGAACACACTCTGACGCGTGAGCATTGCGCCGGCGAGCACGGCCACCACCGCCGCGATCAGCAAGGCGCTGATAATCGCCATGCCGCGCTGCTTCGCCGCTGTGGGCGAATACCGTTTCATGGCGCGCCTTACAACTGCCAGGAGCCGATATCGGCATTCACGCCGTCGCCATCCGGTTGGCCGTCGGCCCCCAGCGAGAACACATCGACCTCACCATTGGCGCCCGGATTGAGGTAGTGATAAGGGTTGCCCCACGGGTCGTTGGGCAGGCGCTCGAGGTAGGCGCGCCAGTTGCTGTTCTTCGCATCCGCCGGGCGCTCCACCAGCACCTTCAGGCCCTGGTTCATGCTCGGGTAGGTGCCGTGGTCCAGCCGATACAGCTTGAGGGCTTGCATCAAGCCGCCGATGTCCTGTTTCGCCGCCGTGGCCCGCGCCTGGTCCGGGCGATCCAGGACCTTGGGCACCACCATCGCCGCCAGGATCCCGAGGATGACCACCACCACCATGATCTCGATCAAGGTGAAGCCACGCTGGCCGCGAGGCCCTGGCAATGGGGATGTTAGGCGCGCGATATCCATCTCGACATTCCTTGGCTTGAGTGCATTTCGTGGCGCAGTGTTGCAAGAACACATGTCAGTCGTATTGAAAATCCTCGGGAGTTTCGGTCGCCAATCGGTCAACTCCCGGCGCTAGTCTGCGGGCCTGTTTCCAGGCTTTCGAGACCCCCATGGACAGCCGTCGCAAGGCGCAAGGCTTTACCCTGATCGAGGTGCTGGTGGCGCTGGCGATCATCGCCGTGGCCATGGCCGCAGCCGTGCGCGTGGCCGGGTTGATGACCCAGAGCAATGGCCTGCTGCGCGACAAGTCCATCGCCTTATTGGCAGCGCAGAGCCGCCTGGCCGAGTTGCGCCTGGAAGGCCACTTGCGCAGCGGCAAAAAGACCTTCGACTGCGACCAGGGCCGCTTGCAGCTGCGCTGCGAACAAACCATCAGCGCCGATGGCGCACTGTTTCACGTGCATGTGCAGGTGCTCGACGCCCGCCGCGAAGCGCCGCCGCTGGCGCGCCTGGACACACAGGTCAGGGTCGAGTGAGCAGCGGCAGCGCAGGCCCGTCCGGCAACTTGTCGAGCTTCACGCGCAGCTTCTCGCCGCCGCGCTCGATCTCCACCCCGTCGCCTTCAATGGCCGTCAGGCGCACGCCGGGGCTGAGGCGTTCACCCAACAAAAAGCTGCGGGGCGGGCCGTCGTTGAGGCTGAGGATCGCCACGGCACCGCGTGCCCCGGCCAGCACACCCGAGACCTTGACCTGCACTGCCGTCGGCGCAGTCGAGAACCATTGCAGCGCCGGGTTATCACTGCGCGCCGCGAGGGCCTGGGGCGTGGCCGCCGGTGTGTGGGATTCGGCCGACGTGAGCAGCAGCGGCGTCCAGACCGCCACACCGGCCAACGCCGCCAGCACCGCCAGTGCCTGCACCCCGTGGGCCGGTGAAAAACGAAGGGCAAATGCCATGAGTAGGACCTCCTGTTTGTCCGTGGCACCAGCCTACAGCTCAATTCGCACGTTTTTATTTCAGCTCCTCTCCAGTTCTCCAGGTGCCCTGCGATGAAACAACACGGCTTCACCCTGATCGAGTTGATGGTGGTATTGGTGATCATCGGCATTGCCAGCGCCGCCATCAGCCTGACCATCAAGCCCGACCCACTGCACCTGCTGCGCAAGGACGCCGAGCGCCTCAGCCAACTGCTGCAAATCGCCCAGGCCGAAGCCCGCACGGACGGCCGCCCGATCACCTGGCGCGGGGATGCCGAGGGCTTTCGCTTCAACCGCCGCAGCGACGACGGCAACGGCATCGAAACCTTCCAGGGCGACGACCCACTGCGCCCGCGCCTATGGGAAAGCACACCGATGCAAATCACCGTCGAACCGCGCCAGCGCCTGGTACTCGATGCCGAATGGATCAGCCCAGCGCTGCGCGTGGTGCTGTCCGACGGCCAACACAGCCTCAGCCTGCAACGCGACGCCCAAGGCTTGATGCGCGTGGTGAGCCAGCCATGAACACCTCCCAACAGGGCTTCACCCTGATCGAAGTAATGGTCGCGATCATGCTCATGGCGCTGGTCAGCGTCATCGCCTGGCGCGGGCTGGACAGCGTCACCCGCGCCGACCAGCACCTGCAGGCCAGCAGCGAACAGACCGAAGTGCTGCTGCGCGCTCTGAACCAGATGCAACGCGACATCAGCCTGCGCGCCAGCGTCGAACTGAACGCCCCGGATCCCTCCAGGAACAACGAAGAAAAGGTTGATGGACTGGCGGCCGTGACAGTGCGCAGTTCCGACAGCAAAGGCTTTCGGCTGGACATCATTCGCAGCGCCCCCGTCGCCGGGGATGGCCTGCAACGGGTACGTTGGTGGCTCAAGGGTGACCGTTTGTATCGCGCTGCGGCGCCTGCACGGGATCGCTATCCGTTGCCGGCGGCGAAGGATGCGGTGGTGGTGCTGACAGGGGTCAGTGATCTGCAGGTGCGCGTGTGGGAGGCGGATAAGGGCTGGCGGCAGCTGAGCGGGAATCGGCGTGAGGATCCGTTGGGGATGGAGATCAGTCTGGTCCGGGAGACGCCCCAAGGTGCGGAGCGTTATCGGCAGGTGGTGGGGCCGTTGAGGTGATTAACTCAACAACACCACCCCACCCGGCAACTCAGTGCACTTGGCCCCATACGCATCCCGAATCAACAACGCCACCCCCGCCAACTGCTGCAGGCTGAACCGTGCCTGCACGCGGCGTTGGCCGAGTTGCTTGTTGAGCAGCACCAGCATGCCGGGGCGGTAGCGGTTGATCTCGTCCACCACCGTCGCCAGTGTGGCGTTGTTGAACACCAGCACCTGTTCGCGCCAGGCCACCACCGCCTGGGTATCCACCACCACGGGTTCGCCCATGCCGGCGGCGCTGTAGGTGAGTTGCCGTCCACCTTCCAGGCGCACGCTGCGGCCGGCGACGTCCACCGAGAGCCAACCTTCGATACAGGTCACGCAGACGGTCTGGTCGGTATTGCGCAGGTTGAAGCGTGCCTGTGCCGCACTCACCGCGCCTGCGCCGGCCAGGACCTGGAGCGGCTGCGCGGCATGGGCGAGCACTTCGACTTCGCCTTCGAGCAGTTCGATGCCCTGCCCCACTCGGCTGATGCGCGTCTGGGTGTTGAGTTCCAGGCTGATGCCGTCGCTCAACAGCACTTGTCGCTGCTCGCCGACCTCGGTGCGGTAGTCCGCCGTCAGGCCAGCGAAGCCGCCGGGCGAGCCGACATGCACCATGACCACGGCTGCCGATGCGGCTATCGCACCGCCGAGGAAAGCGCGCCGGCCGAAATGACGCGGCTGCGCCACTTGCGCGGCGGCCGGGGCTAGTTGCTGCCATACCACCTTGGCCTGCTCGAACGCCTGGGCGTGCTCGGGGCTTTGCGCGCACCACGCCTTGAGCGCCTTGGCGTCGGCCACGGTGGCACGACCCGAGGTCAGCAGGACCAGCCAGTCGCGGGCTTCATCGTGCAGGGGGCTGGCGGCGGTTTCCCGGGCGGTGGAGAGGCTAAAAATATTCAAGCGCGCACATACTCACGGATTTATCAGGGACTCGACACTAAGACGGTTTTCCGGCCCCGGGACCGAACCGCTGGATCACTTTTCTTTCGAGGCGCTTGGCGCAGTGGCCGAGAGCGGCCTTGATTTCCTTTTCGACCATGCGCGTGGAAATGCCGAAACGCTGGGAGATTTCCAGGTGCGGCGCCTCTTCCAGGCGCGCGGCGATGAGGATCTTGCGGCGGCGCGCCGGCAGCTCGTAGAGCGCCTTGACCAGGGACTGGATTTCTTTCTGGCCGCCGACCACGCGCGAGGGGTCCTGGGCTTCGTCGGCGCTTTGCAGCAGCTCTTCCACTTCACTGCCGGTGAGCAGGCGCGCATCGGCCTGGCGGCGGTCGGCGGCGATGTTCAAGGCCATGCGGTAGAGGTAGGCGTTGGGTTGTTGCAGGTTCGGCGGCACGTCCATGCGGTCGACCCGCAGATAGGTTTCGTGCAGGACGTCATTGGCCAGGTCTTCCGACCCCAGGCGCTTGCGCAAACGCACCTTGAAGTCTTCGTAGGAGGCCAGGAACAAGCTGACCATCGTGCTGTGCCCGGTATTTTTCATCCGCCCGAGGCTCCTTTGACTGCTGTGCATTCCATGCGCATTCCTGTTGTGTCGGGCATCAAAAGTAAAGTCACCGGCTGGCGCAGCGAGCTTGGCGCCGGGCGTTCCACCCGCGCCGTGCCCAGGCTGCGGACCAGTGCTTCATCGCGTTGTTCATCGCCGGTGGAGCTGACCAGCCGGCTGTGTTCGATGACCCCGTCAGGATTGACCCAGACCTGCACCAGCGCGCGAAAACTGCCGGGACGGGTCACCGGCGACCGGCACAGGCTGGCTTCGATGGCCTGCTGCACGGCGGTGGCATAACTGCTGTTGATCCGCGCCGCCTGACGGGCCGCCGCGCCACGCGCTGCCGGCGGCTGGCTGACCTGCGGCACCTGCAAGGTAAACGCATCGCTGCGTGCGTAACGCGCCATCAGCCCGCTCCCTGTCAGCAACATCGCCAGCGCCTCAGGCGCCGTGAAGCGCCCGCGCACGCCGATGGAACGCCGGCCCCGGGTCAACTCGCGGTCGACCAGCACCGCCATGCCCGTGGCGCGGCTGTAGGCTTGCAGGGCGTGCTCGAGGTCTTGTGCCGGCAGGTTCAGCGCCAGCGGCGGTGTCTCGGCCCGCGCCGCGCCGCCACCCGCCAGCAGCAACAGCAAGACCAGGACGCATCCGGCGCGCCTCCAGGCTCCCTGTTCACCCCCTGCTCTGCATCGCTGCACGGCCGACGCGCCCTAGAAAACCGTCATCCTGAGGCCAGTTTATGAACCTGATGTTACGGTGATAGCAAAAAAAACATCACGGTGACGAGAGGCCCGCTGCACTAGACTTGCCAGGCACAACGGCCCACATCCCGGGCCCGCCAGGAGGCACTGATGAAGCATTTACCGACCCTCGCCAGCCTGTTGCTGTGCGCCGCCCTGCCCTTGCTCGCCCAGGCCGACAATGCCCCAGGTGGCTGCGCCGAAGTCGCGGTGGATGGCTACAAGGCGCCGGACTACGGGTGCCTGAGCCAGCAGATGGGCAGCGAGACGAATGCAACCAAGGCCGCGCAGAAGAATCGCGAGGCGCAGAACATCCCGGTAGAGCGGCGCCAGCCGAACAAGGTCGGCCTGGCCACTCCGGCGGCGACCAGCGTGCGCATGGGCAACACCTTCGGTACGTCGGTGAAGCCGCAGCGACCGTGAGGGATCACCTTCGATAGAACACGCCGCAGGAAACTTCCTTGTACAGGTGGTCGGTCCACCCTGAGTTGTGCACGTAGATCTGCTGGTGCGAGCGAAACTTCTCGATCCCGCGAATATTCACCATGTCCTCGTGCCAATTCGCATAGATCAGCATGCCTTCGATATCTTCGATGGTTTGCGGGTCATCCTGGCCCACTAGAAACGTCGGCACACCCAGGCACAGGCTGAACGTGACGCCTGGATGGTTGGCGCGCAGCCTGGCCAGGCGCTGCACGTGGTCGGCCTGCCGATGACGCACGGCGGCGGTTTGCTTGTAGGTCATCCCGATGTAGTAAGGCCACCATTCTCGGTCGACCCTCGCGACGATGGCATAGAAATAGGCGTAGTCATTTTCCGGGATGCCGTTGGAAAACAGCAGGTCGTGGGGCGCGGGAGGTGTCCAGGCAATGTCGACATTGACGTCGAAATAATCCGGCCAGGAAGCTGTAAACGTCTCGCCAATCATCTGATCTCCTATCGGGCCGTCCTCTCCGGGCACCGGCCAATACCGTCCATCTCTTTCCTGGCGCACCCCGCGCAGTGCCCGTGGCCGCCAGACGAAGGCGGGACAATACCCGAGATCATGGCCCTGAGCCACCACTGCTGGCACACTCCACGTTCCACTTGCAGCAGCACGGCCCGCCATGAACGACACACTGGTTTCTCGCAATGCACAACTTGATCAACTGGCCCTGATGCTGGTGGTGTTCAAGCACTACGTCGAGATGAAAAAAAATGCCCACCTCCTGGACACCGTCCGGCTGGCCGAATCGGTGATCGCTGAGCTGATGTCGCACTTGTGCGGCATGGGCGGCTTCATCGATCTGAATAAGGACTACCCCAACCACCCTGGCATAGACCTGTTATCCGACGATGGCACTGTGGGGGTGCAAGTCACCGTGACGCGCACTCCGCGCAAAGTCAAAGACACCCTCGACCACGTCCCGTCCCTGCCCGCCACGCTTCAAAAGCTCTACCTCGTGATGGTCTGTGGCCGGCAGAAAAACTACCGGGCGGCTTCGATCGCTCAACACGCTCATGCTGCCGGCATCTGCTTCGACCCCAAGACCGATATTCTCGATCTGGAGGGGTTGTTTGAAATGGCCAGGCACAACAGTCAGGCGCACATAGACAAAGCCATACAGCGACTCGAAAAAGAAATGGGCCACCGCGCGCTGAGCCTGCTGGGCAGTTTCAACAAAAATGCCGACCGCGTCCTGCAGGTGATCCGGGCTCACGGGGTGCGAGGACCGGCGTTCAATGAGCTGCTCGACATTGACCCCTGGGTCGCGCCGCCCCGCCTGACCACTCCCGATGCCCTGCAACCCTGGCTGACACCGGCCAATTGCGCGACCATCGCCGAGCAATTCAATGTGCCGCCGAGCTGGCTGGACGGCGCCGACGAGCGCACGGGCGATTATTACGACAGCTCACCCTGGCGCACCTCGGGCGATGTCATGGGGCTGCTGGCAACGATCGCCGAACGCTACCGCAGCGCGCACTTCCATATCGTGATTGCCGACGACATCGACACCCCCTTCGACTGCTTCCACGAAACGTCGCCGGGGGCACGGGAGGTGCCCTTGCTGGTGTTCTACCAAGCGCACGGACCCTACGGCGATGTCTATGCGCATTTAGGGGTACAGCCTTGGAATGTGCTGCATCACCGTCAGGCCGCGTTCTTTCTGGCCACCGCCATTCGCGACTTTGCGCGCCAGGGCTTGGGCCATTTCAGCGTCGAGTGGGAGCAGTGGCCGCGCAACGACATCCTCGCCAGTTGCACCGGTACGCTATTGGCCGAGCTGGTGCCAAACCGACGCGGGCGACCGCTGGACGAGCGCGACCGGATCCGTTTCGATGGCCGCTGGCAGTTCCCCGGCCGACCGGACCTGACCACAGCGTTCAACGATGAGTATCTGCCCACCGTGCTCCATGGATTCCAGCGCCTGCAACAGCGCCAGCACCGATTTCGCGTGCTGCAGGAATATGTCGATACCCAAGCCGCCTGGAGTGCCCTCGCGGCCCCGGCACCCGGCGCGAAGCGTGTCGACGGCTATGCGGCGTGTGACATCGCACAGATCTGCCACGTGCCCTTGCGCTGCGCCGACGCCCTGGGCAACGAGCATGAACTGTCGGTAGACAAGGCGCGCGAACTGATCGATGAGCAACTGGAGATGGCTGCTGCGGACCCGAAAAAGCGCTTCGTCTTCCTCGATATCCGCGTCGATCCGGCGCGCGCAGACAGTTAGCACCGGGCTCGGATTGTCTTGGGCAGGTATCTGCAGGCACGCCGGGCGGCGTGCCTGCCGATCAGTGGCTTAGAGCAACGACAGCGGATAGCTGATGATCAACCGGTTCTCATCGAACTCATTGGTGCTGAAGTCCCGGCGCAGGGTCGAATTGCGCCAGCGCACGTTGAGGTTGCGAGCCGGCCCGCTCTGCACCACATAGGCCAGTTCGGACTCGCGCCCCCACTCCTTGCCATCGGTGATCGCGCCGACATGCGCGTTGTCGCCACGGATATAGCGGGTCATCAAGGTCAGGCCCGGCAGGCCCTGGGCGGCGAAATCATAGTCGTAGCGTACCTGCCACGAGCGCTCCTTGGCCGCGTCGTAGCTGGAGTTGTAGCTGTCGTTGGCCAGGCTGGTGCCGGCCGTGCCGTTGACGCGCATCCAGCCGTTGTCGCCGGACATGCGCTGGGCGCCCAGGTAAAAGGTGTGCGCGCCAGTACGCGCCGAGAGCATCGCCGACATCGCGCGGTTGTCCAGGTTGCCGGCCAGGGCCTTGGCGTTTTCTTCACCGGAGAAATAGCCGAGGTTGGCGCCCAGTACCCAGCTACCCACCGGTTGGCTGTGGGTCAGGTTGAAGTAGCGCTGCTGGTAGATATCCGCCAGTTCCGAGTACCACACGCCGAGCTGGGTTTTCTTGTCGTTGAACTGGTATTCGGCACCGCCGAAGTTAAAGCGGTCGGAGGTGGCATCGGGACGCCCGGCCATGAACATGTCGTCCATGCTCGCGTCGTTGCGCGGGCTGTTGGCGCGAAACTGGCCGCCGTACAGGCTCAGGCCGCTGATCTCCCTGGACGTCAGCTGCGCGCCACGGAAGGTCTGGGTCAGCGAGCGGCCATCGTCGGACCGCAGCACCGGCAAGGCCGGCGCCCACTCACCGGCCTTGAGTTCGGTGTTCGACAGCTTGGCCTTGAGCGCCACGCCGAGCCGTCCGAAATCATCCGCCGGACGCCCGTCATCGTGCACCGGCAACAGCTGGGTATTGGCCGTGCCCTTGCCGCCGTCGAGCTTCACCGAGTACAGGCCCAGCACGTCGACACCCAAGCCGACCACGCCGGCGGTGTAGCCCGAGCGTGCGTCGAGGATAAAGCTCTGGGTCCACTCCTCGGCCTTGGCCTGCGGGTAGGCGCCATTGACGAAGTTGCGGTTGAGGTAAAAATTGCGCAGGTTCAGCGAGGCCTTGCTGTCGTCGATAAAGCCGTCGGCATAGCTGCTGCCGGCCGTGAAGACCAGGCAGGTGAGCACCACAGGGTTGGCACGTAAAAGGATCTTCATTGTTATTATTCCTTTTCGGGAGGCGAACGCCTCCCGTCGCAGATCACGGGTATCTGCTGGCTTGAGAGATAAGGTGAGGTGGAGCGGTTTAGTTGCCGGTCAACGCAATGATCGCCGGCACCGTCAGCACGGCGGTGTAATAGCCCATGAACTGCACACCGATGTTGAAACCCAGGAAGCGTGCGAGGAAGCCGCCGAGCAGACCCACGGTGACAATCACCATCAACCCCAGCAGCCCGCCTTCCCAGATACCGATCACCAGCACCAGACCAATAAAGGTCGCGATCACCGCTTCATGGCTGATCTTGCGCACCACAAAGGCGGCGGCGCCGTGGGCAAAGTTCATCGTGAACGGGTACGCGACCAGGATCGCCACGATCACCGCGAGCATGCCGTAGCCGAGGAATTCCCAGGTGTTGAGCAGGTTGTGCAGGTTGTTGATCTCGCCGGTGGCGTTGTCGACGAAGAAGCGCGGCGGCGCGTTGAACAGCGGCGCGGCCGGGCCGGCGGCCACCGGGCTCAGCGGCAGCCCGAAGGCCATCAGCGGGATCAGCGTTTCGGCAATGTAGGTCGACTCGGTCACGCCGTTGCGCGCGGTGATCACCGTGGTCAGGCGGTCATAGGCCTGTTTGATCCGCGCGCCGATCACTTCGCCCATGATCACCGTCATCGCCACCGGGCTGAACACGAAGGTGGCGCTGGAAACGCTGGCAGCCATGGCCGTGACGCGCACCTGGCGCGGGTTGATGACCTTGAACGGGTTGGGAAAGTAGCCGCTCCAGCCCTTCACGTCCGGGGCCAGGGAAAACACCCGGTAGTGGTCCCGACGCATGCGCTGGCGCTCACTGGGTGCCAACAGCGAGAACAGCGAGGCAATCAACGGCGCCACGGCGATGCCGAGGAAGTAACTCACCGACAGCTTGACCCCGTATTGCCCGGTCAGTGCCTGCAACGCGACGATCACCACCACAAACGGCACCAGCGCCAGCACGGCGGCCCAACGCCCGGCAGAGAAATAGGCAATGGTGAACGCCGCGCACAGGAACACCCACGGCGCGAACTGCTTAATCACCGCACCGAACGGCGCCAGCAGCACCGCAAACAGCACCGACAACGGCACTGCGATCAACGCCGCCACCGCGCCACCGGAGATCATCTTGCGCAGGGCAATATGCGGCACGCCGAGTTTGCGCAGGTAATTGGCATCCGCCAGCAGGGCCGTGGCCGAGGTGTCGCCGGGAATCCCCAGCAGCGCGGTCGGCACGGCATGCGTCATGTGCTTGGCCACGGCGCCGGCCAGGAAGAACGTCAACACCCCGGCCGGCGGCGCGCCCAGCAGCACCACCAGCATGGTCAGCGGTGCGAGCGTGGTGGTCTCATCCGTGCCGGAGACCAGGCCGATGGCCGCGAACACCACCGCGCCGAGCAGCCCGAGGGCGAAGGCCATCATGATTTCATGCAACAAGACTTCCATTACCCGCGCCCTCCGCTGAGGCTGGGAGTCAGTGCCGGAGCCTGGGCGACCGACACGTTTTCTTCGCGGGCCTGGGCTTCCCGGAACAGCTCATACAACTCCAGCTCGCGCAGTTCGGCGATTACCTCGGCGGACAAGTCCTCAAGGCGCCCGAGGCTGCCGTATTCCTTGAGCAGGTCAGCCACCACTTGTTCGCGAAAGCTCTGGTCGGCGACGTTTTCCTGCACGTCGCGCTTGGGTGCAAACAGCCTGGCACTGATGGCGCCACCGGCCAGGCAGCCGAGAATGCCGATCAGCATGGCGTAGGCTCGCGCCATCTGCGCCGATTCCACCAGGTGGTGCAGCACTTGCTGCGCGGCGAAGTAGGCGCCCAGGCTGACCACCGCGCCAATGCCGATGGACATCGCCAGGTCACGACCATCAATGGTGTCGCCCCAGACCTCGTAGAGGTTTTGCCTTTTCGGCGGTAAACGTTGCTGCATGGTGCCCTCCGGCCCTTTCGGGCTTGTTGTTTTTATAGGGGGGTGAAGCGTTCAGGGTCGGCGCAGCGTGGCGCGCCCCACGGTGGTGGCCTGGCCCTGTTGATTGACGATCTGCAACGCCAGCGTGATGCGTTCGCCCTCCACGGCCTCGATTTCACCGTGGGCGGTCAACACGTCACCGACGTAGGCGGCGCGCCGATTGCTGTACTCGAAGGCCAGCAGTTCGTCGCTGTACTCCATCCAGTCGTAGAGCAACTGCGTCAGCCAATCGCCCTGCAACGGGCCATCGACCAGCAGCGCCGGATGGCCTTCCTGGTGCTGCGCGTACAGCAGGTCATAGTGAATGCGGTGGGCATTCCAGATCGCCGCGTTGTACAGGAACAGTTGCACGGTGCCCGGCGTGTATTGCCGTGACGGCAAGGCCTGGCCGATGTCGAGGGTGGGCATGATTATCTCGCTATCCGGGTCAGGTATTCGGTCACCAGCGGCTCGCCCGCCTCGTTCTCGAAACGGTTTTCGAACACCAGGAAAATCAGCGGCCCTTCGGCGCCCTGTTTTTCGTGGATGTCCACCAGGGTCTGGCGGCACACCAGCACATCGCCGGGGTAAATGCGCCGATGCACCTCATAGCGGCTGCCGCCGGCGAGGATGCGCTTGAGCGGCAGCTCGGGCAGCAACGGGCTGTCCGGGCAATGGCCGTCTTCGCGCAGGTGGTCGAGGGGCAGCACCGGCATCAGCACGCTGAACAAAAACATCAGCGGTGCTTCATCACCGGCGAGGAACCGCGCCTGGCGCTGCCCGGTGGCGACCGCGTATTTACGGATATCCTGGCGGTTGACTTGAAAACGCACCGGTGCCAATGCCTGGCCGATGCAGCCTGTGATTTCGGCGGTAAGCAGGCTCAAATCACACCTCGCCGGACCAGGTCCTCGTACTGCGCTGCGTCCAGCCCCAGCCAATCGCGGTAGACCTGCTGGTTATGCTGGCCGACACCCGGCGCGCTGGCGCCCTTCTCCAAGGTGCCGCCGGAGAGCTTCACCGGGTTGCCGAACACCTCGAAATGCGTGCCCTGGCATTCGACGCTGACCACCATGTCACGCTCGCGCACATGCGGGTCGGCGACCACTTCATCCATGCTCTTGATCGGCGACAACGGGAAGCGGTCGCCGGTCAGGGCTTCCAGCTCGGCCTTGGTGTGCGCCGCGCACCAGCCTTCGACGATGGGCTTGACCCGCCGCAGGTAAGTGGCCTGCTCGAAACGCTTGGCCATGGTGTCGATTTCCGGATCGCTGGCCAACGCCGCATCACCGAAGGCATGGCAGGCCTCGCGCCAGAACTTGTCCGTGTAGGCGCCGAAAAACACAAAGCCGTCCTTGCACGCATAGCGCCCGTAGGGTTTGACGAAAGGATGGCCGTTGCCGGTCGGGCCGACCACTGCGCCGGTCTCGGTGTAGGTGACCAGGGCGTTTTCGGTCAGCGAGATAATCGAGTCCTGCTGGGACACGTCCACCAGTTGCCCCTGGCCGCTGCGCTCGGCTTCACGCAAGGCACCGAGGGTGCCAATCGCGGCATACAGGGCAGCGGACAAATCCCCCAGCACGGTGCCGACGCGCATCGGCTCTTCCACGGTGCCATTCATCGACCACAGCCCGCCGGCGGCCTGGGCGCTGCTGTCGAACGCCGGGCGCGACGAGTTCGGCCCATGCTGGCCGAAGCCGCTGATGGCGGTGAACACCAGCGCCGGGTTGACCGCCTTGAGCACCTTGTAGCCCAGGCCCAGCTTGTCCATGGTACCGGGGCGGAAGTTCTCGATGACGATATCGGCCTTGCGCACCATGTCGAGGAAAGTCGCCTTGCCGTCCGCGTGCTTGAGGTCCAGGCACACCGCCTGTTTGTTGCGGTTGAACTGGGCGAAGAAACCGCTGACCGGCGCGTGGCTGCTGCGGCTCATGGGCGGGAATTCACGGGTCAGGTCGGGGTCGGTGGGGTGCTCGATCTTGATCACCGTGGCGCCCATGTCCGCCAGCAGCATGGCGCAGTACGGCCCCGCCACTACACGGGTGAGATCGAGGATAGTCACGCCCTTGAGCGGGCCGAAGCCGGCCAGGGTGTCGGTAAGAGGGTTCATGGGTTCTCCACTTATTGTTATTGGGGACGTGCACGCAGCGCCTTGGCCACCCGCGATTCGCCGGTGCGTTGCAGCCGGTTATCAATAAAGACGGCTACCTCCAGCAGTTTTGCAAGGTCGACGCCGGTGGCGATGCCCTGCCCCTCAAATAGATACACCAGTTCCTCGGTCGCGACGTTGCCGGTGGCCCCCGGAGAATAAGGGCAGCCGCCCAGCCCCGAGACCGAGCTGTCGAACACCCGCACCCCGGCCTGCCACGCCGCCTGCACATTGGCCACGGCCATGCCGTAGGTGTCATGGAAATGCCCGGCCATGGCACTCAGCGGCACCACGTCGGCACAGGCCTGGATCAACCGCGTGGTCGCGCCCGGCGTGCCGGTGCCGATAGTGTCGCCGAGGCTGACTTCGTAGCAGCCCATGGCGTACAGCGCCTGGGTCACCGCGACCACCTGCGGCACCGGCACTGCGCCGCTGAACGGGCAGCCGAGCACACAGGATACGTAGCCACGCACAGCCACGCCGGCTTCCAGGGCCTTGGCCAACACCGGTTCGAAGCGCTCCAGGCTCTGGGCAATCGAACAGTTGATGTTCTTCTGCGAAAACGCTTCGGACGCCGCCGCAAACACTGCCACCTCGCGGCAACCGGCGGCCAGGGCCATGTCCAGGCCTTGCAGGTTGGGCACCAGCGCGGTGTAGGTCACGCCATGGCGCTCGCCCAGGCCACGCAGCACGGCAGCGGAATCGGCCATCTGCGGCACCCAGCGCGGCGACACGAAGGCCCCCGCCTCAATGGTGCGCAAGCCAGCATCGGCGAGGCGTTCCACCAGCGCGATGCGGGTGTCCACCGACAGGCTGCGCGCTTCATTCTGCAAGCCGTCGCGCGCGCCCACTTCCACCAGCCGAACGCTGTTCATGCTCACTGCCCGCGCTTGTCGAGCAACAGCGCCCGGGCACTGTCGGCGCGCACGTCATGGGTGGCGACCATGCGCTCGACCAGCCACTGCACTTCGTCCCCACGGGCACCAGCGGACAGCGCCACATTGCGCGCATGCAATGCCATGTGCCCGCGCTGGATGCCTTCGGTGGCAAGCGCGCGCAACGCGCCGAGGTTCTGCGCCAGGCCGACCGCCACGGCGATTTCACCGAGTTCCTGGGCGCTTTTCACCCCAAGGATGCGCAGGGACAACTGCGCCAGTGGGTGGGTCTTGGTGGCGCCGCCGACCAGGCCGAGCGGCATGGGCATCTCCAGGGTGCCGACCAGGTGGCCCTCGCGGTCTTTCTCCCACGTGGTCAGCGAACCATAGTGCCCGCTGCGGCAGGCATACGCGTGCGCCCCCGCCTCTACCGCGCGCCAGTCATTGCCGGTGGCGACCACCAGCGGGTCGATGCCGTTCATGATGCCCTTGTTATGGGTGGCGGCGCGGTACGGGTCGATGGCGGCGAAGGTGTAGGCGTCGATCACCCCTTCGACCACCTCTTCACCGCTGTACTCGGCGGTGGCCAGGTGCTGCGGGGCAATGCGCAACTGGGCACGGCACAAACGCAAATCGGCCAGGTTCGACAGGATGCGCAGGCGCACCTTGCCGCCGGTAAGACGCTCCATCAGCGGCGCCACGGCCTCGGCCATGGTGTTGACCGTGTTGGCGCCCATGGCGTCGCGCACGTCGACGATCAGGTGCGCCACCAGCATCGGCCCGCGCGGGCTGTCGGCGAAGGTGTGCACCTCGATATCGCGGCAGCCGCCGCCCAGGGTGTTGAGCAACTGGTCCTTGCTGTTGGCCAGGGCGATGATTTCATCTTTGTTGCGCAGCAGGCTCAGCCGTGCATTGAACGGGTCGCTGATGCCGATGATCTGCACCTGCGCGCGCATCAGTGGCGCGCTGCTGGAAGTCTGGAAACCGCCGGCCGGGCGCGTCAGCTTGGCCATGAACGAAGCGGCAGCCACCACCGACGGCTCTTCCACCACCAGCGGGATCACCACGTCGCGACCGTTGATGCGGAAATTGCTGGCCACGGCATACGGTAATTCGAATTTGCCGATGACGTTTTCGATCATGCCGTCGGCGATTTCCAGGGGCAGCGCACCGGCGTCACGCAGCAGCGCCACATCGTCATTGCTCAAGCCGAGCAAGGGTTGCAGGTGTTCGAGACGCTGGCGCGGGGACAGGCTGCGGAAGTTGGGCAAGCGGGAATCGATGGGCATTCAGGGGCTCCTCAAGGAGTCATTTGTTATTGGATGCCGCCAAATTGCCCCATCTGTAGCCTTGAAAGAAGGTACAGTTTTGCCGGACAGTTCAGCCACTGTACCCATAACAAGAACCCACAAGGAATTGCAGCATGTCGCGCCCGACCCTCGCGCAACAGGTGGCCAGCGCCATCGCCCAGCAAATCACCGACGGCGCCCTCAAGGCCGGCGAGAAGCTGCCATCGCTGCGTGAATACATGCGCCTGCATGGGCATTCCAAGAACACCGTGATCACCGCCTACGAGCACCTGGCCGCCGACGGGCTGGTGGAGGCGCGCCATGGCCAGGGCTTTTTCGTGATCAAGCGCGTGGCCCACACCAGCGAAGACGAAGAGAGCCAACCCTACAACCGCGCCCTCGACACCATCTGGATGATGCGCCAGCAGTTTGTGCGCGACCCGGGCCACTCGCACCTGGGCGAAGGCTTTCCGCCGGTGGAATGGCTGATGGACATGCGCCTGGACAAGTTCCACCGCCAGGTGGTGCGCGCCGGGGTGACCACGCTGTTTCGCTACGGCACACGCCTGGGCAACGCCGGGCTGCGCGCACGCCTGGTGCAAAAGCTGGCGGACTACGCGCTGCCGGTGTCGCCGCGCCAACTGGTGACCACCTTGGGTGCCAACCATGCGATGGACTTGATCATCCGGCGCTACCTCAACCCCGGCGACCCGGTGCTGGTCGAAGATCCCGGCTACTACCCGCTGTTCGGCAAACTGCAGTTGCAGGGCGCGCGCATGTTCGGCGTGCCGCGCGACCCCGACGGGCCGAACCTGCAGGCGCTGGAGCAGTTGATCAAGGCCCATCGCCCGCGCCTGTTTTTCCTGCAGTCGATCGGCCACAACCCCACCGGCTCGGACCTGTCCCCGGCCAAGGCGCACCAGTTGCTGCGCATCGCCGAGACCTACGACCTGCTGCTGGTGGAAAACGATGCGATGGCCGACTTCAAGCCCAGTTCGGCGATCAAGCTGTCGGCCCTCGACCAGCTCAACCGCACCTTGTACGTCGGCAGCTTTTCCAAATCGGTGTCGGCAGCCCTGCGCGTGGGCTTTATCGCTGGCAGCAAGCAGCGCGTCGAGGAACTGGCGGACATCAAGATGATCCTGCACAACAGCGGCGCCGAGTACAGCGAGCGCACCATCGACGTAATCCTCGGCGAAGGGCACTTCCTGCGCCACCTTTCGCGCCTGCAGGATCGCCTGCGCCACGCCACCGCCCGAGGCCTGGCGCTGCTCGACGAACTCGGCGCCGAGGTGTTCTGCCGGCCCGAGCAGAGCCTGTACCTGTGGGCCCGCTTCCCGACTGTCGAGGATGCCAACGCCCTCACCCGCCTGTGCCTGGCCCAGGGCGTGATGCTCGCGCCGGGGGCGATCTTTTCCACGCAACCAAAGAACACAGTGCCGTGGACGCGCCTGAACGTGGCTTACCTGGATGACCCGGTGTTCTGCCGGATCATCCGCGAACTGCAATAAGGCCTTTTGACAAATTTTTCATCTACGCTCGCCTAAGATCGCCCACCTCGTTGGGGAGTAACCTGCTTCTGATCCTGTCGGAAGCGTTCGTATCAACATATTCGGCAACCTGCCGTGGTGCGAACACCGTCTTTTCGGTTGGTGAGACCAGCGACACATCCATGCCTAAAGTCGGGCGTGTGGGTGTGTCGTTGTCTCATATAGCCCGACTGGAAGCCTGACCGTGAACCCCATTTCCCTGATTCTTCTCGCCCTTGCCATGTCCACGGACGCCTTCGCGGCGGCCATCGGCAAAGGCTCCAGCCTGCACAAGCCACGCCTGACCCAAGCCCTGCGCGCCGGCCTGATCTTCGGCGTGATCGAAGCCATCACCCCGATGATCGGCTGGGCCATCGGCCATGCTGCGACGCGCTGGGTGGAGAACTGGGACCACTGGATCGCCTTCACCCTGCTCGCGGTGCTGGGCCTGCACATGATCTACAACGGGCTCAAGGCCGACGATGACGAGGCCGAAAAACCGACCCAGCATTCGTTCATGATCCTGGCGGTCACGGCATTTGCGACCAGCATCGACGCGCTGGCGGTGGGCGTGGGCCTGGCGTTTGTCGACGTGAATATCCTGGTGGCCTCCGCCGCGATCGGCCTCGCGACCATGACCATGGTGACCATCGGCATGATGCTGGGCCGGGTGCTGGGCACCGTGGTGGGCAAACGTGCCGAGATCGTCGGCGGCGTGGTGCTGATGCTGGTGGGTGCGACAATCCTGTACGAACACCTCTCAGCCTGAACAAAACTGCAGGAGCCGGCTTGCCGGCGCCTGCAGGGACGGGCCTCAGGCCGCGTGGCTTGCTTTCTTCAGGCTGTCCATATCGATCACGAATCGATACTTCACATCGCCCTTGAGCATCCGCTCATACGCCTCGTTGATCCCCTGGATATCGATCATCTCGATGTCCGAGACAATCCCGTGCTTGGCGCAGAAGTCGAGCATGTCCTGGGTCTCCTGGATCCCGCCGATCAACGAGCCAGCCAGGCTGCGGCGCTTGAAGATCAGGCCGAATACCGCCGGCGACGGGTGCGGACTGTCGGGCGCGCCGACCAGGGTCATGGTGCCGTCACGCTTGAGCAGGTTGAGAAACACATCCAGGTTATGCGGTGCAGCGACGGTGTTGAGGATGAAGTCCAGGCTGTTGGCGACCTTGGCCATTTCATCCGCGTTCTTCGACACCACCACCTGATCGGCCCCCAGGCGCAGGCCGTCTTCGCGCTTGTTGGGTGAGGTGGTGAACAGTGTGACGTGTGCGCCCATCGCATGGGCGATCTTCACCGCCATATGCCCCAGGCCACCCAGGCCGACCACGCCGACTTTCTTGCCGGGGCCGACTTTCCAGTGGTGCAGCGGCGAGTAGGTGGTGATGCCCGCGCACAGCAGCGGCGCCACCGCTGCCAGGTTCGAATCATCGTGGGAGATGCGCAGCACGAACTTCTCCTTGACCACGATGCTGTCCGAATAACCGCCAAAGGTGTTTTCACCGCCGAACACCGGGCCGTTGTAGGTGCCGGTAAACCCGTTCTCGCAGTATTGCTCCTCGCCCTCGGCGCAGGACGCACAGTGCTGGCAGCTGTCGACCATGCAGCCGACGCCGGCGAGGTCGCCGACCTTGAATTTTTTCACGTTGGCGCCCACCGCTGTCACACGGCCGACGATTTCGTGGCCGGGCACCGAGGGATACAGGGTGTTGTTCCACTCATTGCGTGCGGTGTGCAGGTCGGAGTGGCAGACGCCGCAATACAGAATGTCGATCTGGACGTCCTCGGCCCCCGGCGCGCGGCGCTCGAAGGTGAAGGGCTTGAGGGCATCCTTGGCGTTCTGGGCGGCGTAGCTGTAAGTCTTGGCCATTTCGTTCACCTGTGTGATCTGACGGTAGAGGTCAGTGGACCAGCATAGACGCTGAACCGTTCAACCGAGCACACCGGTACAAGCCCTTCGTCCGGTTTCACGCAATAGTGCGCTAGAGTCTTTCAGCCCCCTCAACCAGGAGTTTTTGCATGAGCACATTTGTTGCAAAAGACGGTACCCAGATCTATTTCAAGGACTGGGGCAGCGGTAAACCGGTGTTGTTCAGCCACGGTTGGCCACTGGACGCCGACATGTGGGAATACCAGATGGAGTACCTCAGCAGCCGCGGTTATCGCACCATCGCCTTTGACCGTCGTGGCTTTGGTCGCTCGGACCAACCCTGGACCGGCAACGACTACGACACCTTCGCCGACGACATCGCCCAGTTGATCGAACACCTGGACCTCAAGGACGTGACCCTGGTGGGCTTCTCCATGGGCGGCGGTGATGTGGCCCGCTACATCGCCCGCCACGGCAGTGCACGGGTGGCCGGCCTGGTGCTGCTGGGCGCCGTCACCCCGCTGTTCGGCCAGAAGCCCGACTATCCGCAGGGTGTCCCGCTCGATGTGTTCGCAGGGTTCAAGACCGAGCTGCTGAAGGATCGCGCGCAGTTCATCAGCGATTTCAACGCACCGTTCTATGGCATCAACAAGGGCCAGGTCGTCTCCCAAGGCGTGCAGACCCAGACCCTGCAAATCGCCCTGCTGGCCTCGCTCAAGGCCACGGTGGATTGCGTCACCGCGTTCGCCGAAACCGACTTCCGCTCGGACATGGCCAAGATCGACGTACCCACCCTGGTGATCCATGGCGATGGCGACCAGATCGTGCCGTTCGAGACCACCGGCAAAGTGGCGGCGGAGTTGATCAAGGGCGCCGAACTGAAGGTGTACAAGGACGCGCCCCACGGGTTCGCGGTGACCCACGCCCAGCAGTTGAACGAAGACCTGTTGGCGTTCTTGAAACGCTGAGTTAATGTCTGCCTTTATCGGCCGGGCTTGCCCGGCCTTTTTTTTACGCGCTCGAATCTCGCGCGGTCGCCGGGCACGATCGTGCTGAACCGCCGCCCCCTCGCCACGGTCCCAACCCATACGTTCATCGCTGCAGGTAGGCTCAAATGACACTTCCCAAAGAAATGACCCTGATCGAAATCACCGCCCCCGGCGGCCCTGAAGTGCTGCAACCGCGCCGGGCCGATGTGCCGGTGGCAGGCCCCGGCGAGATCCTGGTCCGCGTGCATGCCGCCGGCGTCAATCGCCCGGATGCGTTGCAACGCGCCGGCAAGTACCCGATGAAACCCGGCATGAGCCCGATCCCCGGCCTGGAAATCGCCGGTGAAGTGGTGGCGCTGGGTGACGGTGTCAGCGAATACGCCGTGGGCGACAAGGTCTGCGCCCTGACCAATGGCGGCGGCTACGCACAGTTTTGCAGCGTGCCGGCCACCCAGGCGCTGCCGATTCCGCAAGGCATGGACTGGATTCAAGCCGCCGCCGTGCCGGAAACGTTCTTCACCGTATGGGCCAACCTGTTCGGCCTGGGCGGCGCCCACAAAGGCCAGCGTGCGCTGATCCACGGTGGCACCAGCGGCATCGGCACCACCGCGCTGATGCTCTGCCGCGAGTTTGGCCTCCAGGCGTTTGCCACGGCCGGCAGTGCTGACAAGTGCGCCGCCATTGCCAAGCTGGGCGGCGAGCCGATCAATTACCGCGAGCAGGATTTTGCCCAGGTCATCACCGAAAAAACCGCCGACAAGGGCGTCAACGTGGTGCTGGATATCATGGGCGGCTCGTACCTGAGCAATAACCTCAAGGCCCTGGCCATGGAGGGTCGCCTGGTGATGCTGGGCTTCCTCGGTGGCGGCAAGGGCAATGACGTCGACCTGCTGACCATCATGGCCAAGCGCGCGATCATCACCGGCTCACTGCTGCGCTCGCGGACCAAGGACGAAAAGGCCGCGATTGCCGCGCAGTTGCGTGAGCACGTGTGGCCGGTACTGGCCGCCGGGCGCTGCCTGCCGATCATCGACAAAGTCTACGAATACACCGACGCGGCCCAGGCCCATGCGCGCATGGAAGGTGGGGACCACATCGGCAAGATCGTGTTGCGGGTGGCGTAATCAGCGGGCAACCCCTCCCGGATTGGCGGCGTGATTACCCGAGGTAGGTGGGGTAGTCGATATAACCTGCTTCTCCCCCACCGTACATCCCCTCTTCGCGCAGCGGATTCAACGGCCAGCCCTTGAAGATCCGCTGCGGCAGGTCCGGGTTGGCAATGAACGGCCGCCCGAACGCAATCAAGTCCGCCAGCCCCGCCTCGACCAGGCGCGCGCCGCGTTCGGCGGTGTAGCGCCCGGCGTAAATGATCCGCCCGCTGAACGTCTCGCGCACAGCCTGACGGAAGCTGTCGGGCAGGTCGGGCGCGTTGTCCCAGTCGGCTTCGGCGATGGACAGGTAAGCAATACCCGACGCCTCCAGCACCTTGATCGCCTCGATATAGGTGTGATGCGGATCTTCCTCGACCAGGCCGATGTACACGCGGTCCTGGTCGGTGCCACTGAACAACGGCGAAAATCGCACGCCCAGGCGTTCCGGGCCGACCACTTGGCACACCGCTTCAACAATCTCGCGCAGGAACCGCAGGCGGTTATCCAGCGAGCCACCGTATTCGTCTTCACGCTGGTTGGCATGCGCCGAGATGAACTGGTTGACCAGGTAACCATTCGCCGAGTGGATTTCCACCCCGTCAAAGCCGGCGTCCAGCGCATTGCGGGCAGCCTGGGCGTACTGCGCGACCAATGCCTTGACCTCAAGCGTGGTCAAGGCGCGCGGCACCGGCGGTTGCTTCAGCTCGCCGACGCCAGGCCCGGTTTCGATAAAGGCCTTGGCCTGCAGCGCGGCAATCGCCGAGGGTGCGACCGGTGCCGCGCCCTCAGGCTGCAACGCGTTGTGCGACACACGGCCGACGTGCCACAGCTGGGCAAAGATCACCCCGCCGTCGGCGTGCACGGCATCGGTGACCGTGCGCCAGCCATCAATCTGCGCCGCCGAATAAATCCCCGGCGTCCACGCGTAGCCCTGGCCACGGGGCTCGATCTGCGTGCCCTCGCTAACCATGAAACCGGCACCGGCACGCTGGCGGTAGTACTCGGCCATCAGCGCGGTGGCGATATCGCCAGGTTGCGCACTGCGCTGGCGGGTCAGGGGCGGCAGTACGACCCGGTTGTTCAATGTGTGGTGGCCGAGGGTGACCGGCGTACTTAAAACAGGCTGGGTCATGTGAAATTTTCCAAATTCAGGACGAACAAAAGCGTTGGCGACGCTTGCGCGTCGCCAAGGAGTAACTGCAGTTAATTAGCTCAGGCGGTGAGTTTCAGCAGGGCCTTGGCCACATCGCTGGAACTGGCAGGGTTCTGCCCGGTGATCAACAAACCATCTTCGAGGACAAAAGAAGCCCAATCAGCGCCCTTCTCATAATGGCCGCCGAGTTTCTTGAAATCATCTTCGATCAGGAACGGCACCACATCAGTGAGGCCCACCGCCGCTTCTTCCGAGTTGGAGAAGCCGGTGACGCGACGGCCCTTGACCAGCGGCTCGCCATTCACCGCCTTGACGTGACGCAAGGCCCCCGGTGCATGGCAGACAAAGCCGATGGGCTTGCCGGCACGTTCGAACGCCTCGATCAGCGCGATGGAGGTCGGCGATTCCGCCAGGTCCCACAGCGGGCCGTGCCCACCTGGGTAGAACACCGTGTCGAAGTCGTCCGCGTTGACCGTGTCCAGCTTGACGGTAGTAGCCAGCGCCTGCTGTGCAGCCGGGTCGGCGGCGAAGCGGCGGGTCTGCTCGGTTTGCGCATCCGGCTGATCACTCACCGGGTCGAGCGGCGGCTGGCCGCCGGCCGGGGAAGCCAGCACCAGTTCGGCACCGGCGTCCTTGAACACGTAATACGGTGCAGCAAATTCTTCGAGCCAGAAGCCGGTCTTGCGGCCGGTGTCGCCAAGCTGGTCGTGAGAGGTCAGTACCATTAATACTTTCATTTTCCAGTGCCTCGATCGATGTGAATGTCAGGGTTTTCAGGGCGACCCAACAGCTGTCGGGTCAGCAACAACGCCTCGTCAAAAGGCGCAGGTGTGCGGGTGATCTTGCTCATGACGCTGGCGCCCAGCCATAACGCGTACAACTGCCGGGCCAGGACCTGCGGGCTGTGTTCGAGCAACAGCGAGCCGTCCTGCACGCCGCGCTGCATGGCCACGGCGAGTAAATCGATGGTGCGTGAGGTGCCCCGCTGCAATGCCAGGCGCATGGGCTCTGATAGGTCTGACACCTCCGCACCGAGTTTGACGGCAAGGCATTTGCCGGCATCGGTGCAGCCCGTCTGGTTGTCGATCCAGCACTGCCAGTAGCGCATCAATTTGGCGTGCTGGGACAAACCCGACTGGTTGAACAGCTGTTCCATGCCCTGCACGTACTGGTCGAAGTAGGTGTCGAGCAGGACCACGCCAAACGCGTCCTTGGACGTGAAGTAGTGATAGAACGAGCCTTTAGGCACTTCGGCGGCTTGCAGTATTTCGTTCAGGCCGACCGCAGAAAATCCCTTGGCGCCGACAATCGGTCGTGCACTGTCAAGAATGATCTGCCGTGCACTTCTGGTTTCGTTGCTCATGTCTTCATCCCGTCCGATTAGACCAGTCGTCTCGTCGTTGGGTGAATGTTAGGGATGGGGCCAGGCGCTCACAATGTCATATCCGCAAGGATTCCGGACACGCCGCAAAGGCGGTTGCCGTTTTCCCGGCAGCCGCCGACAATCGCCTCTCCCACGCTCCTGGAGAGATGCGATGCACAGCGTTGCGCTGATGGTTTACCCGAACTTCGAATGCCTGAGTCTCAGCGTCGGGTCGGTGTTCGAGTGCGCGAACCTGCTGCGCGGCGAACCGGCTTATGAGTTTCACCTGGTGTCGGAGAATGGCGGTGCGGTGATGGCGTCCCAGGGCTTCTCGGTGAACACCACCCAAGTGCGCGCCGAAGGCTATGACACGCTGATTGTCAGCGGCTACATGGAGTTTCGCCTGCCGGAGCTGAGCCTGCTGGAACTGGTCAAGGCCGCCTCTGCGCAATCACGGCGAATCGCCTCGTTGTGCATGGGCATCTTTGTACTGGCCGAAGCCGGCCTGCTGGAGGGCAAGCGCACCACCACCCACTGGATTCACGCACCGGCCTTTCGCAAGCGTTACCCGGCTATCCACCTGGAAGAAGACAAGCTGTTCGTGGTCGACGGCCAGATCTGGACCGGCGCCGGCATGAGTGCCGGGGTCGACCTCGCGCTGGCGATGGTCGAGAACGACCTGGGCAGCGACCTTGCGCGGCGCATCGCACGCAAGCTGGTGATTGCCCAGCGCCGGGGCAGCGAGCAGTCGCAGCTGTCGGCCTTGCTGGAACTGGACCCCAAGTCCGACCGTGTGCAACTGGCCCTGGCCTACGCCCGCGAAAACCTCACCCACGACCTGTCGGTGGAAGCCCTGGCCGAGGTCGCCCGGCTCAGCCCGCGCCAGTTCAGCCGCGTGTTTCGCGAGGAAACCGGGCAGACGCCGGCCAAGGCCATCGAGTCGCTGCGCGTGGAAGCCGCGCGGGCAATGATGGAGACCAGCCGCCACCCGGTGGAAGTCGTCGCCCGCGAAACCGGCTTCGGCGACCGCGAGCGCATGCGCCAGGCCTTCCTGCGCGCCTTCGGCCAGCCGCCGCAGGCGATGCAACAGGCGTTGTTCAATCCGGGCTAGGCTGGTAGCCGAACAGCGACTTCACTTCCAGATAGTCCTCCAGCCCGAACACGCCCCATTCGCGGCCATTGCCCGACTGCTTGTAGCCGCCGAACGGTGCGCCGTTGTCGGCCTTGCTGCCGTTGAGATGGACCATGCCGGTGCGCAGGCGCCGGGCCACGGCACGTGCACGTTCCAGGCTGCCGGCGGTGACATAGCCCGAGAGCCCGTAAGGGCTGTCATTGGCAATGGCAATCGCCTGGTCTTCGCTGTCGTAGGGGATGATCACCAGCACCGGGCCGAACACTTCCTCGCGGGCAATCGGCGTGTCTGGATCGACATCGGCGAAGATCGTGGGCCTGGCGTAGAAACCCGTCTTCACCCCATGCGGGCGGCCCACGCCGCCGCAGACGGGCGGGCTGTCCACGGCCGCGAGCAACGCCTGCACCCGCTCGAACTGCGCCTGATTGGCCAAGGGTCCCATGGCCGTGGCCGGGTGGCTGTCGTCGAAACAGACCTGCGCGGCGACTGCCTGTGCAATCGCCACCGCCCTCGCCTGCAACGCCCGTGGCACCAACATTCGCGTCGGCGCATTGCATGACTGCCCGCTGTTGCGAAAACAGCTGCTGACGCCATGGCGCACCGCCGCCTCCAGGTCGGCATCGGCCAGGATCAGGTTGGCCGACTTGCCGCCCAGTTCCTGCGACACGCGCTTGACCGTGTCCGCCGCCGCCTTGGCCACCGCAATGCCTGCGCCGGTGGAGCCGGTGAAGGACAGCATGTCGATACCGGCATGCCGCGCCATGCCGTCGCCGACCGTCGGCCCGTCACCGTTGACCAGGTTGAACACGCCCTTGGGCACCCCGGCGCGGTGCAGGATATCGGCCAGCAGCATGGCCGACAGCGGCGCCTTTTCACTGGGTTTGAGCACCATCGTGCAGCCCGCCGCCAAGGCCGGGGCGAGCTTGCAGGTGAGCTGGTTGAGCGGCCAGTTCCAGGGCGTGATCAGGCCGCACACGCCGATCGGCTCGCGACTGATCAGCGTGCTGCCGTGGGCGCGGTCGAACGCGTAGTCTTCGAGCACCGCATAGGCCCGCTGCAAGTGGCCCAGCCCGGCCGGCACGTGGGCACTGCGCGCCAGTGACAAGGGCGCGCCCATCTCCTGGTGCACGCACTGCGCCAGGGCCTCGCTGTGTTCGCGATAGCCCTCGATGATCGCCGCCAGCAACGCCAGGCGCTGCTCCCGCGTCCACTGGCTGTAGTGATCGAAGGCGCGCCGGGCGGCAGCCACTGCCCGGTCGAGGTCGCCAAGCGTGCCCAGGCTGATGGTCGCGACCGCGCACTCGGTGGACGGGTCGATCACTGCCAGGGTCTCGGTGCCCAAGGGCTTGACCCACTGCCCGTCGATATAGAAATCCCGGTGGTTCATCGCGTCGCCTCAAGGGCCTGCGCCAGGGTGTGGAAGATCAGCGCAAGTTGTTCCTGGTTGAGGATCAGCGGCGGCGACAACACGATATTTTCTCCGGACGCGCGCACCAGCACGCCTGCATCGAAACAGCGCTGGGCCACCTCGGCCGCACGTGCCCCCGGCGCCCCGTCGCGGGGCTTGAGTTCGACGGCGCACAGCAGGCCAATCGCACGCACATCAAGCACCAGCGGCTGTTCGCGCAGGGCCAGCGCAGTGGTTTGCCACAACGGGGCGATCTGCTGGACATGGGCGTTGATGCCCAACTCTTGATGCACTTCAAGGGTCGCGAGACCTGCGGCGCAGGCCAGCGGATGGGCGGAATAGGTGTAGCCGTGCATCAATTCAATCGCCTGTTCCGGGCCTTGCATGAAGGCCTCATACACGGCGCCACTGACCAGCACGCCGCCCATCGGCACCGCACCGTTGGTGAGGCCCTTGGCCAGGGTCATCAGGTCCGGGGTCACGCCAAACGCCTGGGCAGCGAAGCTGTGGCCGACACGGCCGAAACCGGTGATCACCTCGTCGAAAATCAGCAGCACGCCATGCCGATCACACAGCTCGCGCAGGCGTTGCAGGTAGCCGAGTGGCGGCGCATACACCCCGCCGGAACCGGTCACCGGCTCGACAATCACCGCCGCCACCGTGGCCGGGTCGTGAATCTCCAGCAGGTGCAGCAAGGCGTCCGCATACTGCACGCCTTGCTCCGGTTGACCGAGGCTGAAACGCGAGCCGGCATCATAGGGCAGCGGCAGGTGCGCGACGTCGCCGAGCAGCGGCCCGAAGTCGCGTTTCTGCCGGCCAATGCCCGACACCGACAGCCCGCCAAAGCCCATGCCGTGGTAACCCTTGGCGCGGCCGATCAGTTTGGTGCGGCGGCAATCGCCACGCGCCTGATGATAGGCACGGGCAATCTTCAGCGCGGTGTCCACCGCTTCCGAGCCGGAGTTGGTAAAGAACACTTTATCCAGGCCGTCCGGGGCGCTGGCCACCAGCCGATCGGCCAGGGTCAGTGCGGCGGGATGGCTCATCTTGAACGAGGACACAAAGTCCAGGCGCCCCGCCGCTTCGCGAATCGCCTCGACAATCCGCGCCTGGCCGTGACCCGCGTTGACGCACCAGAGCCCGGCCATGGCGTCGAGCACCTGGCGCCCATCAGTGGTGGTGTAGTGCATGCCGGCGGCGCGATCAAACAGCATCGGCGCGCGGTTGAACGGGCGCATGGCGGTAAATGGCGCCCACAAGGAAGAGGTCATGGGTGTACTCCTTAAGACGCGATGCGCGTGCCGATCAGGGTCGGGCGCTGCAAGGCGCCGGCATTGGTATTGACGCCGCGCGCGAAGTGCAGGCGGCCGTGATGCAAGCGGCAACTGACGTGGTCGCCGAAGGCGGTTTCGACAAAGCGCCAGTCCATGCGCAACTCGCCCTCGGCAGTCCAGCAGGCCTGGGCGACCACCGGGGTCTGCTCCGGCTGGTATTGGTGGTGCAGGTAATTGCCGGTGAGGCTGGTGATCGACTCCAGCGGCTGCTGGAAACCCGCGCGCAGGTGATGGGTGCCACGGTGGTCGACGAGGGTGAAGTCGCAGTGATCGGCATGGAAATCAAAGGCCAGTTCGCGCACGCCGTCTTCATTGGGCTCGATGCTGAAACGGCCTTGCAGGGAGGTACTGGCGGGCGAGCTTTTCAGGCCTTGCAACGTCGGCAGGCGCAGCTCGTCAATCAGCGCGTCCAATTGCGCCTGGCTGCCCTGGGCATCCGCACTCGCGCGGCCCAGCGCCGGGAACAGGTGTTGCCACAGCGCCTGGTGCAAGCGCTTTTCACCCAGGCGCAGGCCGCAGGTGAACACGATGACCGTGTCCTGTGCCGGCAGCACGATGCACTGCTGGCCGAACACGCCTGAGGCGTAGTAGCCACCGTGCTCGGTCATCCACCACTGGTAGCCATAGCCTTCGCGCTGGGCTTCGTTGGCCTTGTTCTTGTCGCGCGGCAGGTACTGCTTGCCGTCGAATTCGCCCATCCACACATCCTGCACCTGGTTGCGCGTGGCGTCGTCGACCCACTGTGGCGAGAGCAACTGGCGGCCCTGCCATTGGCCACGGTTGAGGTGCAGCACGCCAAACTTCAGCAAGTCTTCGCTGGTGCAGCTCAAGCCGTTGCCACCGGCGTTGAAACCGCCTGGCGCCAAGTCCCACTCCAGGCGGTCGAGGCCCAGGTGATCGAGGACGCGCGCCTGCAACAACGCGTGCAGGGTCTGCCCGGTGACCTGGGTGACGATGGCCGAGAGCATGAAACTCGAGGCACTGCTGTAGATGAACGACTGGCCCGGCGGCTCGTCCACCGGCTCCTTCAGAAACGCCTCGACCCAGCTGCTTTGCAGGTTGCGCCAGTCACCGCCGGAAATACCGCGGGTGTGGCCGGTGCGCATGGTCAGCAGATCCTCGACCGTCATCGCCGCAAGGTTCGCACTGACAGGTTGCGGGCACAGCTCGGGGAAGAAGCTCACGACCTTGGCGTCTAGGCTCAGGCGCCCGTCATCGATCAACAGGCCGACGGCGGTGGCGGTCCAGCTCTTGGTTGCCGAATGCTGCACGTGGGGGCGATGCGCCGAATAAGGCCGCCAGAAGGCCTCGGCCACCACTGCGCCCTGGCGATACAGCATGAAACTGTGCAGCTCCAGGCCGGCCTCGGCCACGGCCCGGAGGAAATCGAGAATGCCGGCCGGGTCGACGCCGCGTTCGGTGGGCAGGGCCCGGGGCAGCGGGATGTAAGTCATGATGGGTCCTCTGGATGTTTTTATATTTCAAATAATGCAGATAAAGATTTGATCGACGCGGTGCTGATGTATTTGAGCCGCCTATAATTCAGCTTTTCCGGGTATCCTTGCCTCCCCTTTCACAGGAAAGACTTCGCACCATGGCCCCACTCACTTCGCTGCAGACCAAAGTCGCCGGGCAGATCCTTGCCGCCATCGCCAGCGGCGACCTGCAACCCGGTATGCACCTCAAGGAAGTGGAACTGGCGCAGCGCCTGGGCGTATCGCGCTCGCCGATCCGCAGTGCGCTTTCCTACCTGGCCGAACAGCAGGCCATCGAGCCGTTGCCGCAGCAGGGCTATCGCGTCCCGCTGCAGGCAACCGATGGCCTGGCGCAGCAATTCAGTGAGTTGCACAACGAAGAGGACCAGCTGTACACGCGGCTGATCGACGACCGGCTGAACCAGGTGCTGCCCGACCAGATTTCCGAAAGTGATTTGCTGCGCCGCTACGGCGTTGGCAAAAGTGTGTTGCGCCGCTGCCTGCTGCGGCTCTCGGATGAAGGCATGATGCAGCGCAAGCACGGGCATGGCTGGCAATTCCTGCCGACGCTGAACAGCCCGCAGACGCGCTTCGAGAGCTACCGCTTCCGCATGCTGCTGGAGCCGGCCGGGCTGCTGGAACCGACCTTCAAGATCCACCCGGAACACTTCCGCCGCTGCCGCGAGCGCCAGATGGAACTGCTCGAAGGCAAGGTCGACGGGCAGCGCTTTATCGAATGCAACGCCGAATTCCACGAACTGCTCGCAGCCGCTTCCGGCAACGGCTACATCCTGCAGGCGATCCAGCAACAGAACCGCTTGCGCCGGCTGACCGAGTTCCACACGGTGAACAACGTGGAACGCGTGAAAGTCTCGTGCCAGGAACACCTGGCAATCCTCGATGCGCTGGAGCAAGGCGATAACGAGTGGGCGTCGACGCTGCTGCATCGACACCTGGATGTGGCCAGCAAGTTGCGGGTGGCGCGGAACAAGGGATGACGGGTTGCCCCGGTGGGCATCCCTGTTTCGCCTAGGCGCACGGTCCCAGACCGCAAACCCAGGCGCAGGAATGGAGCGGTACGCCGACATACCGCCATCGCAGGCAAGCCGGCTCCCACATTCAGACCGAGTCGCCCCCACTCGCATCACCAGAGCGCCACGGTATAGCCAACAATCACCCGGTTCTCGTTCATATCCCGGAGATAGTTAGCCTTGCTCAACCCATTGCGCCAGCGCAACGACACCCCTTTGAGCGCCCCGGACTGAAACACATAGCCCAGGTCAATATCGCGCTCCCACTCACGCCCCTCCCCCACAAATCCCTTCACCTCGGCCTGGTCGCCCTTGGCCCAACGCGTCGAAAACGTCAGCCCCGGCACGCCCAACGCGGCAAAGTCGAAGTCATACCGCGCATGCCAGACGCGCTCGTTGGTCTGCGAGAAGTTGCTCAACTGGTACTCGGAAAACAGGTAGGTATTGGTCCCGTCCACATAGGTAAACGGCGTCTCGCCATACTGCTCCTGATACCCCCCGCCAACGCTGTGGCCCTTGTAGCTGAACATCGCCCGCGTACTCAGCGCGCGGTTGTCGACCTTGCCTGCAAGGCCCGCACCGGACTTGTCCGCATCGAAATAGCGGATGTCGGTCTTGAGGGTGCCGCCGCCCAGGGCGAAACTGTTTTTCACCCCGACGAAATGCTGCTGGTAGATGTCCTCCAGTTGCGCAAAGTGATAGCTGAGGGTCATGCCCGGCGTGAGCTTGTAGTCGCCACCGGCAAAGCGGAAGCGGTCACTCTTGCCGGAACTTTTGTAGGCGCCGCTCTGGCTGGTCAGCGCCATGTCTTCGTAGTCGGTGGATTCGCGCTGTTTGGTCTGGTCGATCTGCCCACCGATCAACGCCAGCCCGGCGATGTCCGTCGAGGTCACCTGGGTGCCACGAAACGTCTGCGGGAACAGCCGGCTGGTGTTCGGTTGCAAGGTCGGCAGGTCCGGCAACAGGTAGCCGCTGCGCAGTTCGCTCTGGGCAAAACGCACCTTGCCGGTCACGCCATACTTGGAATATTCATCGTGGGCACGCTTGGCATAACTCGGTTTGCCCGGCGTCGCGTCGTTGTCCCGCGACAACAGGCCGGAGCCCGAGCGGTCCGGGCTGGAATCGAGTTTCAGGCCGAGCATGCCGACCACGTCCACCCCAAAGCCCACGGTGCCTTCGGTGAAGCCCGACTTCAGGTTGAGGATAAAACCCTGGGCCCATTCCTCGCGCTTGGATTGCCCGGCGTCCTCGCGATAATCACGGTTGAAGTAGTAGTTCTTCAGTTCCAGATCAGCCCTGCTGTCCTTGATGAAGTCCGCCTGGGCCGGGACGCACAGCAGGCCCCCGCTCATGAGGCCGACGCCCTTCAGGATCAGGTTGAGGTTGTTGTTATGCATGTTCTTGGCTCCTGGCAGTCGTTATCGGTGAGTAGGTCTTATTGTTTTTCTGGGCACGACATTCCCCATCGCGCAGGGTTTGAAGGCCTGCACGCCGGGTGAAATCAGGGGGTTAAATCGCCGGTCGTATTCGGTAGCCGCCGTCCGGCAGTTTCTCCAGCGGGCTGGCGGCGGCCAGCAATTGCCGGGTGTACGGGTGCTGCGGATGGTCGAAGATCTGTTCGCGCGCCCCGACTTCCACCACAGTGCCCTGGTGCATCACTGCCACCCGATGGGCGATACGCTCCACCGCCGCGAGGTCATGGGAAATGAACAGGCAGGCAAAGCCGTACTGCGCCTGCAGGCGTTCGAACAGCTCGAGAATCTGCTTCTGGATAGTCATGTCCAGCGCCGAAATCGGCTCGTCGGCGATCACCAGTTGCGGGTGGCGCACCAGGGCGCGGCCGATGGCGACGCGCTGGCGCTGGCCGCCGGAAAGCTGATGGGGGAAACGCTCGACAAACTGCTCGCCCAGGCCGATGTCCTGGAGGGTCTGCGTCACCCGCTCACGTCGCTGGGCGGCGTTCAGGCCGGGTTCGTGACGCAGCGGTTCGGCGAGGATGTCGCCGATTTTCATCCGTGGGTTCAGGGACGAATACGGGTCCTGGAAGATCATCTGGCATTGCAGGCGGTGCGTGCGGTTGGCGGCCTTGAGGATGTCCACGCCCTTGAAGCGGATCGCACCGGCGCAAGGTTTGATCAGGCCGACCAGCGAGCGCCCGAGGGTGGTCTTGCCCGAGCCGCTGCCGCCCACCAGCGCCAGGGTTTCGCCGGGGGCAATCACCAGGCTCGCAGAGTGCACCACACGGGTGTGCTGGCGCTTGCCCCAGAACGAGGTTGGCCCCGGGTGCTCGATGCACACCTGGTCCACTTCCACCAACGGCCCGTTGCTGGCCGGCAATGGCGCCAGCACGCCGCGCCGCGGCAACGCCTCCAGCAACTGGCGGGTGTACTCGGCCTTGGGCGCCAGCAGGATATCTTCAATCGTGCCCTGCTCCACCGCCTGGCCGTGACGCATTACCACCACCTTGTGCGCATAACGGGCGACCAGGGACAGGTCATGGCTGATAAACAGAATGGCCGTGCCCTGCTCGCGGGTCAGTTCCAGCATCAGCTCGATCACGTCCAGCTGCGCCAGGCAGTCCAGCGCGGTGGTGGGCTCGTCGGCAATCAACAGCGCCGGACGCAGCAGCATCACCGAGGCCAGCATGATGCGTTGGCGCATGCCGCCGGAAAACTGGTGCGGATAGGATTCCAGGCAGCGCTCGGCAGCCTTGATGCCGATGCGCCGCAGCATGGTCAGGCAACGCTCGCGGATCTGCGGCGGGTCGAGGTCGGTGTGCAGCCTCAGCGCTTCGCTCATCTGCTGGCCGATCTTCAGCGCCGGATTGAGCGACACCATCGGCTCCTGGAACACCATGCCGATGCTCGCGCCCCGAATCGCGCGCAGCTCCTCGGGGCTGACGCTGGCCAGGTCACGGCCCTGGAAATCCAGGCGCCCGCCGCAGACTTGCATGGGCAACGGCAGCAGGCCGATGGCGGCGCGCGCGGCCATGGTCTTGCCGCTGCCGGACTCGCCCACCAACGCGACGATTTCACCGGGCGCGATGCTGAAACTCAGGTCGTCGACTGCCAGCGGGCCGTGTTCGCCCACTCGGATCTGCAAGTGTTCGACGTTCAGCAAAACAGGATTGGCGGACATCTTCACTTCCTCATCCGGGGGTCGAGACGATCGCGCAGAGCATCGCCAAACAGGTTGATCGCCAGCAGGGTCAGGCAGATAAACAGCCCAGGGAACACGCCCAGCCACGGCGCCGAGGCGATATACGGCCGGCTGCTCGCGAGCATGTTGCCCCAGGTCGCTGCCGGTGGCGGCACGCCCAGGCCGAGGAAGCTCAAGGCGCTTTCCGACAGCAGCGCCCAGCCGAACATGCTGGTGGCCAGTACACACAACGGCGCCAGGCAGTTCGGCGCGATGTGCCGCAGCATGGTGTACAGCTCGGAGTTGCCGATCACCCGCGAAGCTTCGATGTACTCCTGCTCGCGCAGTGACAGCACGGTGCCGCGCACCACGCGCACCACCGACGGCGTGTAGGCGATGCCCAAGGCGAGCACGATCCCGTATTTGCTCGCACCGATGATCGCCATGATGCCCAGGGCCATGAGAATGCCCGGAAACGCCAGCAAGGCATCGTTGAACATCATCAGCACACGGTCGGTCCAGCCGCGCAGGTAACCGGCGAGCATGCCGATCAGGGTGCCGGCCAGCACGGCCACGCTGACCGTCAGCAGGCTCACCCACAGGCTGGTGCGCGCGCCGATCAACAGGCGGCTGAACACGTCGCGACCGAACTCGTCGGTGCCCAGCCAGTGCGTGGCCGAGGGCGCCTGGAAGCGCGACATCAGGTCGATTTTCAGCGGATCGAACGGTGACCACACCAGGCCCATCAATGCCAGCGCAATCAACGCCACCAGCAGCCCGCCGCCGATCAGGGCATTGGCCGGCGCCCACACGCGTCGACGCCTGGCCTGCACGGGCACGGCAATACTCGAACTCATAACTTCACCCTTGGATCGAACAGCGGATAGAGCAGATCCACACACAGGTTGACCAGCACGTAGATAAAGGTGATCAGCAACAGGCAGCCCTGCAGCACCGGGTAGTCGCGGGCGAAAATCGCATCCACCATCAAGCGGCCGATGCCTGGCAGGGTGAACACGGTTTCCAGCACCGCGATGCCGCCCAGCAGGTTGCCGAGGATCAGCCCCACCAGGGTCCAGGTCGGGGCGAAGGCGTTGGGCAATGCGTGTTTCCACAGCACCGCGCGCTCCGACAAGCCCTTGGCGCGGGCATGGGCGATGTACTCCAGGCGCAGCACCTCAATGGTGCTGGCCCGCGCCATGCGGGTGATCGCGCCGACTTCCACCAGCGTCAGGGTCACCACCGGCAGCACCATGTAGCTGATCGCCTGCCACGGCGCCTGGGCGAAACTGACGTACCCCACCACCGGCAGCCAGCCGAGCTGGATGCCAAAGGCATGCAGCAACAGCAGGCCGAGCCAGAAGCTGGGGATCGACAGCAGCAAGGTCGCCACCGACACCAGGCCGAGGTCGAGTGCAGTGTTCTGTTTCCAGGCGGCTATCAGGCCGATAGGCACCGCGATCAGCGTGGCGAACAACACCGCCACCAGCACGATGGTCGCGCTGACGCTGAAGCGGTCCAGGATCAGCGGCAACACCGCCTGCTTGGTGCTGATGGAAAAGCCCAGGTCAAAGCTCAACACCGCCTTGAACCAGATCAGGAACTGCGTCACCAACGAGTGATCCAGGCCCAGGGTGTGGCGCATCTCGGCCAGGCTCTGGGGGTCGGCCATATCGCCGAGCATCAGCAGCGCCGGGTCGCCCGGGATCAGGCGAATCAAGGCGAAGACCATCACCGAAATCAGCAACAGCGTCGGGATCGCCATCCCGAGTTTTTGCAGGATAAAACGCAACATGCTCAGGCCTCGTTAATGGGCAGCGAGGCTGACGCCCCACAACCGTGGCGACGACACCGGCCATGAATGGAAGCCCTTGACGCTGTCCCGCAGCGCTGCGGCGACCGTGCCGTTGTAGATGATCACCATCGGCGTGTCGTGGATCATCATCGTGTGCAACTGGTCGAACAGCGCCTGGCGCCTAGCCGTGTCACTCTCGCGCACCGCTTCGCGCAGCACCGCCTGCGCCTGGGGGTTGTCCCAGACCTTGCGCGGCTCCTTGCTCTTGTCGCCCATCAGTGAATCGAAGCTGGTGGCCGGGTCGAGGCGCGACGAATAAGAAAACGCCATCATCTGGTAGTTGCCGCTCTGGTAGCGCTCCAGCTGCGTGCCCCACTCCAGGGTTTCCATCTGGATATTCAGGCCGCTGGCCACCGCCATCGCCTGGCTGAGCAGGCCCATGTCGAACATCTGCGAATAGCGTTTGTTGACGATCATCTTGATCGGCTGGCCGTGGTAGCCGGCCTCGCTGAGCAGGCGCTGGGCTTCCTGCGGGTCATAGCGATAACCCTGCCTGGCGGTGGCGCTGTAGAACGGGCTGGTCTGGGGGATGGCCGAGTTGTTCGGCTCCGAGGTGCCGTTGGACAGGGCGTTGACCATTTGCCCGTAGTCCAGGGAATGGGCGATGGCCTGGCGGATGCGCACATCCTTGAGCAGTGGGTCGTTGGTCTGGAACAGCAAGCCGCAGATCGCCATGATCGGGCTGAACGAGATCTGCACACCCGACGTGGTTTTCAACTCCTGGGCATCGCTGGCGCTGACATTGGGCAGCAGGTCGATGTTGTTGGACATCAACGCGGCCTTGGCCGATGACGGGTCGGGGATCACCATGAAGCGTACGGCGTCGACCAATGCGGTCTTCTTGCCGGTAAAGCCATCCGGGCCGGCCTCGTCGCGCGGGCTGTAGTCCTTGAAGCGCGAGAGCACCACGTATTGGCCGGGTTTCCATTCATCGAGGCTGAACGGGCCGGTGCCGATCGGCGCCTTCCAGCTGCCGTCCGCCGCCAGCGAATCGCGGTGCAGGATGCCGCTGCCGCCGCAATCGGGGCGCGCCATGGAAGCCAGGAACAGGCCGCTGGGCTGGTCGAGGTGGAACACCACGGTCAGCGGGTCCGGCGCGTCGATGGCGGTGATTTTCGCCCCGCCACGGCCATCGAATTCGGCCAGGCAGCGCCACTGGGTTTTCGGATCGAGGTAGCGCTCCCAGGTCCACTTCACGTCGGCGGCGGTCAAGGTCGCGCCATTCTGGAAGTGCACGCCGTCGCGCAGCTTGAAGGTGTAGGTCATGCCGTCAGCGGAGCGTTGCACCTCACGGGCCAGCAACGGGCCGACGGAGGCGTCTTCACGGTGGGCCACCAGGCCTTCGACGATGTGCAGCATCACCGTGTCGGTGTTTTCGTCACGGTTGACGCCCGGCTCGGTGCTGCGGATGTCGGCATTCAAGCCGACGCGCAAGGTGGTCTGGGCCTGCGCAAGGCCGGCGCCGAGTGCGAGGGTGACGCACAGCGTGCCATTGAGTAAGCGATTCACGGGAGATGTTCTCCTTCGCTGAAGAGACCGGCCTGGGGCAGGAGCCGGCTTCAAGCCTGTATTAGGTCGTTGTTGTTATGGCCTGGCCTGAGGTCAGTGCCGCGGATGTTTTTTGTTTTTTTAAATTCGCCGGGACATATTCACAGTACAAGCTCGGCTTGTAAATGTTTTTTTATGCATATAAAAACATTAAAGACTAAGCGGTGTTTTTCTCCAGGCAACAAAAAAGAGGCCGAAGCCTCTTTTGGGGCAAACCCGCGCCTGCCCTAGCGGCAGTGGTAAGGACTTTCGCTCTTGAGCTCTTCGCCGGTATTGAGGTCACGGATGGTCACCGTGGCTTTCGGGAAGTTCTGGCAGAACATGTTGCGCGACGAGTAGATAGCACTGCCGTGGCTGGTGATGACCATCGGGATCGGCGCGCCGGAGACGTCGACGGCCGTGACGTTGTAGTCACCCGAGAGGGTCACGCAACCGCCGAGCATCAGCAGTGCGGCAGCCGCCGCCAGGTACTTGATCGAAGCAGACATAGGCATTTCGCATCCTTGTGAAATTCAGGGCCAGGGTGGCCGACGAGGCTAGGAGCGGCTTGGCCGCCTTGAGTTCAATCCTGTGTTCAGTGCAGCGCCGCGCGGGTAATCAGGTAGCTCACCAGTTGCGGGTCATCGTCCAGCTCGAGGGTCTGCACCGGGCGTGGCAGGTTATCCAGCACCGTGCGCCAGAACGCCTGGGACACTTCGTCCTGGTCATAGAAGCGCACCAGCCAATTGGCGTGACCACTGCACAACACCTGCGTGGCGATGGCGCGGCCAATGCCTTTGCGGCGATAGCGCTTGAGGATAAACAGGTCGGCCAGTTCCAGGGCGTCGAGGCCCGGCAATTCACTGCCTTCGATCAGCAGGAAGCCGGCGATATAGCCATCGACCAGCAGCAGGTTGGCGCTCCACTGCGGATCCTGCCAGTAACGGGTCAGGTGTTCGTCGTGGATGTAGAAGCGGCCATCGGCCTCGACGTCTTCCTGCTCCCAGTCCGACGACTCGTAGGCGTAGTACTGGTAGAGATTGCGGATCAGCTCGGCGTCTTCGGGCCCGGTCTGGATCAGTTCAACGGTGGTTTCAGGCATGGGGGTCTCGGTGAAAAAACGCAGGGCGCCATTGTTCACAAATCCTCTCGCCAGGCCAATACATTGTCTAACCTTTCTGCTTGCTGAACCGAATGCGGATTTGTCTGGCGCGGCCTAAAACTTTGAAACATTTGGAATAAACTCCGCCAGCCCTCCCCTTTTTCTCCAAGGACATGCATTTTGACAAACGTCTGTTCCGCCGGCCTGGATGTAGGCTTTGCCTCCCTGGATTACCTGCAGATCTTCATCCTGGGCGTGATCCAGGGCATTACCGAGCTGCTGCCGGTGTCGTCCACCGCCCACATGCGGGTGGTGCCCGCCCTGCTCGGCTGGCAGGACCCCGGCTCGGCGTTTTCGGCGGCGATGCAGCTGGCGGCGCTGGCGGCGGTGGTCAGTTATTTCTGGCGTGATGTGCGCCAGGTGGTCACCGGCAGCATCGGTGCGGTGCGCCAGGGCGACTATGACAATCAGTGGTTCAAGCTGGCGGTGGCGATTGTGCTGGCGACCATTCCGATCGGCATTGCCGGCCTGGCCCTGTCCTCGACGTTGAACGCCTGCAACTCGCCGTTGCGCGGGCTGATGGTGATCGGCATTTCCTGCGTGGTGATGGCCGTGCTGCTGGCGGTGGCCGAAGTGCGTGCCCGGCATACCCGCGACATGAGCCAGATGCGCCTGCGCGATGCACTGATCGTCGGCATTGCGCAGATCGGCGCGCTGATCCCCGGCGTGTCGCGCTCCGGTTCGACGCTGACGGCCGCATTGTTCCTCAACTTCAAACGCGAGGAAGCCGCGCGCTTTTCGTTCCTGCTCGGCCTGCCCGCCATCGCCCTCGCGGGTTTGAAAGAGCTGTGGGTGCTGCTGCACGCCGACATGCCCGTACACGCCTGGCCGCACCTGCTCTTTGGCCTGGTGGTGGCCAGCGTCTCGGCATTCTTTGCGATCTGGGGCCTGATGAAGTTTTTGGAACGGTTCTCCACCTGGCCGTTTGTGATTTACCGCACGTTGCTCGGGGTGTTCCTGATCGTCGCAGTCAGTACCGGCTTGCTGAGCTAAAACCGCTTCTGTAGTAGCCGGCTTGCCGGCGCCTACAGTTGGGATGCGTACTTCCTGGGTCGTGCTATTGCCCGATCGTTCGGTCGGCCAGCTCTTCCAGCAGGTCGGCCGAGGGCACGAAGAACAGGCCGCCGGTGACCGCCGTGCTGAAGTCCAGCAAACGGTCATAGTTGCCCACCGGGCGACCGACGAACATGTTCTCCAGCATCAACTCCAGAGGCTCCGGCGAGCGCGCGTAGCCAATGAAGTAGGTGCCGAACTCGCCGGCACCCGGGCGGCCGAAGGGCATGTTGTCACGCAGGATTTTCACTTCCTCGCCGTTCTTGTCGGTGATGACCGTCAATGCGCTGTGGGAGTTGCTCGGCTTGGTCTCCTCATCCAACTCGATATCCGAGAGTTTGGTGCGCCCGATCACCTTCTCCTGGGCTTCGACTGTCAGACCGTTCCAGGCCGTCATGTTGTGCAGGTACTTCTGCACCAGCACATAGCTGCCGCCCTCGAATTCCGGGTCTTCGGCGCCGACGATGGTGAACCCCACGGCCTTGCGGCCTACCGGGTTTTCCGTGCCGTCGACAAACCCGATGATGCTGCGCATGTCGAAGTAGCGGAACCCCTGGACTTCATCCACCACCTTGACACTGTCGCCCAGCGCAGCCATCACGTGGGTGGCGAGTTCAAAGCACAGGTCCATCTGCTCGGCGCGGATATGCAGCAGGATATCGCCGGGCGTCGACACCGCCATGCGCCCTTCCACACCGAACTCCCGGAACGGGTGCAGCGCCGCCGGGCGTGGTGCGCCGAACAATCGATCCCAGGCATCCGCACCAAACCCGCAGACACACGTCAAGTTGCCCGCCGGCACCCGCTTGCCCACCGAACGCACCAGCCCGGCGATGTCCGCGCACCAGGCGCGCACGTGGTCTTCACCGCCTGGGGTGACGGTGGCGACCATGAAGATCGCGCTGCTGGTGATCGGGTGGCAGACGGACTGCGGCTCAAGAGGCGGCTGAACGGAGGAAGTCGGCATGGGGCAAATCCAGGCTAAGGGCGAGAGTGAACCCGCGCAGATTAGCAGATCATTTCTGACACTCCTGCCACACATCGCGAATCAACGACTTGAGCTTGAGCGCTTCGGCCCAGCGATCACTGATCTCGCAACCGTCGGCGCCGGTGATCGCATAGGGCGGCGGGCCGAGTTCGCAGGTGAAAGACAGGCTCTGCGGGGTGTCGGGGCGCGCCAGCCAGTCCTCGATGCCGTAGCGCCACCAGCCGGTAAACCGCTCGACCCACGCTTGATGCTGGGGAAACTCAAGCGAGACCTGCACCTGCTCGCTGCTCGCCACGCGGCCATGAAAGCCCCAGCTGTGACGCAGGATCGTGCGTATCTGTTGATCATCCTCGACGGCCCCGGGCTCGGGCAACTCGCGGCCGACCACGTAGTGCGACAGGTCCGCCAGCAGCTTCAGGTCGGGCATCTGCGCCAGCAGGTCGAGCGTGAACAACAGGTCATTGGTGAGGCGATAACGGTGGGTTTCCAGCAGCACCGGAAAGTCCACCTGCTCGGCGAGGCGCTGCCAGCCTTCGACCAGCCTGGCGGCCTCGGCCTGGCTGCGCGGCCGCACATCGGCTTGCAGGGTCAGGTGATGGCAGCCATGACGGCTGATGACATCCAGCGCCGCCGCCAGATCATCCACCGTTTGCGGGAACAACTGACCTTCGATCTGCAAGCCGCAGGCGCTGGCGGCGGCGTGCAGGCGCGCGACATCCGCGGCTTTCCAGTAATGGTCGGTGACGCCATCGAAACCGGCGGCGGCGATGCGCTCCAGCTGTGCTTCCAGGGGACCGGGCTCGGTTTGCATGGCCCACAGCGATTGAAATACCAGAAATTGGCGCATATCAGCCTCGCAGCAATTGTTTAAGCGACAGGCCGGGGTCGGCCAGGCTGGTGGGGTTGAGTGGGATGCGTGCACTGATCAGCCGTTCGCAGAGCTTGATGTCCTTGGCCACGCTGTTGCCCGGCGCCCAGCCGCAGGCGCCTTGCAGGTGGTGCTCGGCATCCAGGTAGAACAGCAGCAGGCCGCCCGTGGGCAAGGGTCGGCTGACGGTCAGCGCGGTGCTCACGCCGACCGTCTGCAAGCCCCAGTCGTACTGGTCGGACCAGAAACCGGGAAGCGACTCGAACGCCAGCTCGCGTCCCAGCAGGTTCAGCGCGGCGTGCCGGCCCTGGGCCTCGGCATTGCGCCAGGTTTCCTGGCGCTGATACTCGCCGTCCAGGCGAAACTCGCAGACATCGCCGGCCGCGTAGACATTCGGCGCGCTGGTGCGCAAGTGTGCGTCGACACGAATGCCCTGCCCGACGTCCAAGCCCGCCGCTGCAGCCAATTCGATATTGGGCTGCATGCCGATACCGACCACCACCAGGTCGCAGGGCAACCGTTGCCCATCGACCAGCACCACCGCGTCAGCGTCGATGGACTCCAGGGCCACATTCAAGCGCACCTCCACGCCGTGAAGGCGGTGCACGTCCAGCAAGGCTTCAGAGATGACCGGCGGCAGCACGCGCCCGGCCAGGCGTGGACCGGCCTCCAGCAAGGTGACGTCGCACCCGAGGCTGCGCGCCGTTGCCACCACTTCGAGGCCGATAAAGCCACCTCCGACCACCACCAGCCGAGCGCCAGGGCGCAACGCGGCTTTCAAGGCCAGCGCTTCATCGTGGGTGCGCAGGTACAACACATTCGCCTGGGCCTGGGGCAGGCGGCGTGCCCTGCCCCCGGTGGCCAGCAGCAACCCGGCATAGGCCAGCCACTGGCCGTCGGCCAATTGCAGGCGCTGTTGCGCGGGGTCCAATTGACGCACCGGGTTGCCGGCGATGTGTTCAATGTCCAACTCGGCCAGCCGCGCCTCGTCGCACAGGCTGCACCCCGCCAGGTCGATGCTGCCCTGCAACAAGCCCTTGGACAGCGGCGGGCGCTCGTAGGGCAAATGCGCTTCATCGCCGATCAGGATCAGGCGCCCGGTGTAGCCTTCTTCGCGCAGGGTCAGCGCCGCACGGCCACCGGCATGGCCGGCGCCGACGATGATCAGGGCGTCGTTCATCCTGCGGCCGTGACGGCGAGCAACACCCGCCCCGCTTCGACCCGCACCGGATAAGTCTTGAGATTGACGCAGACCGGCGCGCCAAGGGCCTTGCCGGAGCGGTAATCGAAACGCCCGTTGTGCTTGGGGCACTCGATCACGTGGTCCATCACCAGGCCGTCGGCGAGGTGGATTTTTTCGTGGGTGCACAGGCCGGCGGTGGCGAAAAATTCATTCTCGGCCGAGCGATACACCGCATAGGTATGTGGCCCGTGGTCGAAGCGCATCACGTCTTCTTCGTCTATTTCGCCCACGGCGCAGACGTCGATCCATTGATCGTTCATGGCGATTATCTCTTGTTTTTTAAAGGGGCTCAGCCTGCAGTGGCTTCTGCATGCACGGCGGTCGTGGCGGCGGCCTCGGTACGCTGGCCAATCGGGCGTTGCACGAAGTACGTGGGATCGCTGCGCTGCTTCCAGATCGTCGGCAGGATCTCTTTGTACGCCTCGAGGATATTCGCGTACGGTGGCGGGCAGTCGCCGCGAATCTCTTCATGCAGCTGCGCCAGGGCGTGGTACGGCACCATTGGGTACATGTGGTGTTCGAGGTGGTAGTTCATGTCCATGTAGATAAAGCACAGCACCCGGTTCATGTAGATGGTGCGGCAGTTGCTGCGGTGGTCCAGCACATCTTCGGCCAGGCCTACGTGCTGGGTGAGGCCGAACAGGTAGCCAAGCCAGGCCCCATAGAGGCTCGGCAGGCCCACCAGCATCAGCGGCAGCCAGCTGTGCAGGTACAGCGCAGTGCCAATGACCAGCGCATAAATGCCGACCCAGATACGCGCGGCGCGAAACACCTTGGGCCACTCGGATTCGGGGATGAAGTCCTGCTCCTGCGCACTCATCTGGCCGATGGCATGGCGGGCCACGCCACTGAAGGTTTTCCAGGCCAGCGGCAGGTTGAACAGGCTGAGAAACATCATCCACAGGCTGGGCGGGCGCGGCTCGACGATCTCCGGGTCGCGGCCGACAACGATGGTGTCGGTGTGATGCCGGGCATGGCTCCAGCGCCACACATGGGGTTCGAAGATGCACATGAAGCTCGCCACCTGGTACAGCGCGTCGTTCATCCAGCGAGTCTTGAACGCGGTGCCGTGGCCGGTTTCATGCCAGCGCGGGTTGGACGCCGTGCCGTAGAGCACGCCGTAGGCCATGAAGAACGGTACGCAGGCCCATGAGCCCCAGAACCAGTAGCCGCCAAAGCCGGTGACCAGCAGCGCCGAGATCCAGAGAGCAGTATCGAGCAAGGCCGGGCCGTCGCGGCGCTGCATCAATTCTTTCATGCGTTTACGCGAAATCGGCGATTGGTACCAACTGGCCGAGACCAGGCCTTTTTCCGCCGCGCGGGCAGCCTCAGGGCCGGTCAGGCTGTAGTCACGACGGGTGGGATGAGCGGTGTGTCCAGGCATTGTTATTGTTCTCCGCAAGCGTGGGTGTTCAGGTGCCTTGCGAAAGAAACCATAGAGCCTGGGTAAATCACCCTCAAGGCCTTGAATCCATTCCCTATCAAGCTATCATCCAGGCCCAGCGGGGCTTGATAGTTTTCTATCAAGACGCTCAAGGGGCCTGTCATGAACAACAATAAACGCCCAACCATCGCCACCGTGGCCGCCCAGGCGGGCCTCAGTGTGGCCACCGTCGACCGGGTCCTGAATGCCCGCGCGCCGGTCAACCCGGACACTGCCGAACAGGTGTTCCAGGCCGCCGAAGCCGTGGGCTATTTCGCCGCGCGACTGATCGGCCAACGCATTCGCGAACGCCGTCCCACCTACCGCTTCGGCATCCTGCTGCTTGGCACCGCGCAGGCGTTCTACGCCAACCTCGCACACTCGATCAGCGACGCCGCGCAGCACCACGCCACGGCCAACCTGACCTGTCAGTTCGACTACATCAACGACCGCACACCCAGCGCCATCGTCGCGCAGATCGAGCAACTCGCCGTGCAATGCGATGCGCTCGCAGTGGTCAGCTTTGCCCATCCGCTGATCAACGCCTGCCTGGCGCAAATCCGCGCGGCCGGCGTGCCGGTGGTCGCGTTGCTTTCGGATATCCATGAACACGGCGTCGAGCCCTATGTCGGCCAGGACAATCACGTGGTCGGACGCACCATGGGTTGGCTGCTCGCCCGCACCTGCGGCGCACGCAAAGGCAGCGTCGGGATCCTGTTGGGTGGCCACCGTTTCCTCGGTCACCAGGCGCGGGTCGAAGGCCTGCACAGCTACCTCGCCGAACACGCGCCGGGCCTCAAGCCACTTGAGCCGCTGATCAACCTCGACAACTGCGACATCACCGAAGAAGCCACCCTCGACCTGCTCACCCGCCACACCGACCTGCGCGGCCTGTGCGTGGTCGGCGGTGGCGGCGACGGCGTGATCAACGCCCTGGCGCAACTGCCCAAGCGCCCGACGCTGTGCAGCATCCTGCAGGAGTCCACCGCGCTGTCCCGCCAGGCACTGAGCCAGGGCTTGATCGATGTGGTGATGGACTCACAGCCCCGGCAGACAGCGCACGCACTGGTGCAGTTGCTGGTGCAATTGCAAAGTGGCGAAGGGTTTGATCCGCTGCGGCATCGGGTGCATATAGCGCCGCAGATCGTGACGTCGGAGAACATGGGGGCTTGAGGGCTGGTGCTTGGGGGACGCGGAGCGTCCGTTGAGGCATTCCCACGCAGAGCGCGGGAACGATCGGTGAGGAGCGTTTTTTCATGGTTTGTAAGGGGCCAGCAAGGCCATCTGGGACAATCCTCGCCGCTGCTGGAATCGGTGGCCCGTCTGCGTTTAGGGTGGCTCTGTGTTCGGAGCATCTTGGGGGGCGCTGCCCCGCAAGACCGCGCCATCGATCCTTACCTGCCCACGCCTACAGGGGGCTGCGAAAATCTGCGGCACTCAGGCCAAACCGGCTCATCTTGTTGTACAGCCCACCCCGCGACACGTTCAGTTGCCGCGCGGCCAGGCGGATGTTGCCGCGGGTGGTGGTGAGTGCGGCGACGATGGCTTGCATTTCGTGGCTGCTCAGGTCCTGGGCGGGCTGGGGTTCGTAGTGGCGCAGCGTGGCGCGCGGTCTGGTTTCCAGGGGTAGATCGGCCGCCTGGATCAGTTCGCCCGTCGCCAGGTTGGTGGCGCGCTCGACGCTGTTTTCCAGCTCACGCACATTGCCCGGCCAGGCGTAGGCCGAGAGCATTTCCAGCGCTTCGGGGGAAAAGCCCTGCACCGTTTTACGCAGCGAACGCGCACAGCGCGCAAGAAAGTGCCGCGCCAGCAACGGGATATCTTCACGGCGCATGCGCAGGGGCGGCACGGTCAGGTTCAGCACGTTGAGGCGGTAGTAGAGGTCTTCACGGAATGCACCCTCGGCCACCGCCTGGCTGAGGTTGCGGTGGGTGGCGGCGATGATGCGCACGTCCACCTGCCGCGAGTTCTTTGCACCGACGCGGGTGATTTCGCCCTCCTGCAACACTCGCAGCAGGCTGACCTGCGCGTCGAAGGACATGTCGCCGATTTCGTCGAGAAAAATCGTGCCGCCATCCGCCAATTCGAACTTGCCCGCCGAGCCGCCACGGGCCGAGCCGGTGAAGGCCCCTTCGACGTGGCCAAACAGTTCGCTTTGCACCAGGTCCCGTGGGATCGCGCCGCAATTGACCGCCACAAACGGGCCATTGGCGCGGTCGCTGGCATTGTGGATGGCCTGGGCGAACAGCTCCTTGCCGGTGCCGCTTTCGCCGAGGATCAGCGTGGTGGACTCACTGCGACTGGCGATGCGCCCCAGGTGCAGCGCGTCCTGGATGGCCCGCGAGGTACCCTGGATGGTGTCGAAGGTGTAGCTCGCCTGGGTGCCGACGATGCGCCGGGTGATCTCGCGGATGCGCCGGTTTTCACGCAGGGACACGATCACCCCGCCCTGCTCCAGCGGGCACACCGAGACCAGGCACGCGAGCTGACTGCGGTTGTGCAGGTGAAAGGTGCAGTCGAGATCGCGAACCGCCTCACCCAGCGCGTCGCTCAATTCACTGCGGCCCAGGCGCTGGAACGGCTGGCCAAGCAGTTCCAGCCCCACGCCGAACAACTGCCGGGCATAACGGTTGAGGGCCTTGATGCAGCCGCGCTCATCCAGCACCACCAAGCCTTCGTTGAGCACTTCGAGCACTGTTTGCTGTTCTTCCAACAACCCTTGCAGGGCCATTTGTCGCGACACTGCCTCGGCCGCCGCCTGCACCGTGCCCAGGGTATGAAAGTGAAACCAGCCGGGTTCGGCGGTCAGGGTCAGCATGGCCAGCGTCTGGCCCTGGGCGTTTTTGATCGGCGCCGCGGCGCAGTGCATGCGGCGCTGGCGCAGGCCACTGGCGAAGTTTTCCTCGGCCAGCACGTACACCAGGTGGTCCTCGGCCAGCGCCAGGCCGGTGCAGTTGGTGCCCTGGACCGACTCGAGCAGGCGACTGCCAACGGGGGTGATATCCAGCCCACAGAAATACAGGGTGATGCCATCGGCATCGGTGAGGTTGATATGGCCGCGCGGGTTGTAGGCCAGCAGCCCATGCATGACTTGCGCTGCTGCGGCGATCAGCACGCGATGGCTGGCCAGGGTGGCGGCAAGCGTATCGGCGCTGGCAAAGCGGTAGGCGTTGTCTGCCGGGTCGATCCCGGCCTCGACGCTGCGCCGCCATGAATCCCAAATCACCTGGCGGACCGCCGCCGGGCGTTCGACCTGGCCACTCCGGCAAGCCTGCCACGCGTGCTCCAGCGCGGCCACCGGGCCGTCGTTGAGTGCCGCCGGGCCCAGGGCCGTGAGGTAGTCGAGGTCTTGCACGCGGAACGCCATGCTCATCGGATTATCCATGTGTAGATTTTTGACATGTCAGTATAGACATGTCATTTAAATGAACACATTTTGTTTATTTATATTAATTAATCCTTACACATCAATGACTTGTGAATTGGCACAGGCTTTGCTCCCGCCCCTGTGCCTGCCAGGACCGTCCTGGGGCCAACAATAAAAAAGGGGTCACTTCATGAGTACACAGAACATCCGCCTGGGTTTGATCGGTGCCGGTCGCATGGGCAGCTTTCACGGCCTTACCGCCGCCCGGCATATCCCCGGCACCTGCCTGGCCGCCATTGCCGACCCGACCCCAGGCCAAGCCGCAAGGCTGGCGGCGGAACTGGGCGTGGAGAAGGTCTACACCGACCCGCAGCAGTTGCTCGACGACCCGGACATTGACGGCGTGCTCATCGCCGCCCCGGCCCGCAGCCATGCCGAACTGGTGATCCGCGCCGCGCGCGCCGGCAAGGGCATCTTCTGTGAAAAACCCATGGCCATCACCCTCGATGAAGCCGACCGCGCCATCGCTGCCGCTGCCGATGCGCAGGTTCCGCTACAGGTCGGGTTCAACCGACGATTCGCCAAGAGCTTTCGCACCGCGCACCTCGACGTGGCGGCCGGGCGTATCGGCACGCCGCAGCTGTTGCGCTCGTTGACCCGCGACCCGGCGCTGAACAACCCGGCCAACTCGCCGCAGTGGGTGATCTTCCTGGAAACCCTGATCCACGACTTCGACACCCTGCGCTACCTCAACCCCGGCGCCGAAGCGCTGCAGGTGTATGTGATGGCCGACGCGCTGATCGCCCCGGAATACAAAAGCAAAGGGTTCCTCGACACCGCCGTGGTTGCGATCCGCTTTGACAACGGTGCGATTGCCACCGCCGAAGCCAACTTCCAGGCGGTGTATGGCTACGACGTGCGCGGCGAAGTGTTCGGCAGCGCGGGCATGCTGAGCATGGGCAGCCTCAACGAGTCGGACCTGGTGCGCTACCTCGCCGAGGGCATCCAGGCCGACACGCAGCGCATGGACACTGACCTGTTGCGCGACGCCTACATCGCCGAGCTCAACCATTTTGTCGACTGCCTGCGCACCGGTGCCCAGCCCCTGGCCAGCGGCGAAGACGCGCGCGCAGCCCTGGCAATTGCCCGCGCCTGCATCGAGTCGTTTGAAACCGGCAAGGCCGTGGCCGTGCAGGGAGCCCGCCGATGATCCCGTTCAAACTGGCGATCAGCGCGGAGATGGTGTTTCTCGACCTGCCGTTTGTCGAACGCGTACAGCGCATTCATGCACTGGGTTTCAGCGCCGAAATCTGGAGCTGGACCGACAAGGATATCGCCGCACTGGCGGCCACCGGCGCTGACTTCACCTCCATGACCGGCTATATCAGCGGCACCCTCACCGACCCCGACGGCATCCGGTCATTGCTCGACAGCGCACGCGAGTCCCTGGGCGTGGCCGCGCAGCTGAACTGCCCGAGCCTCAACCTGCACGGTACCGGATTGGGTGAAGGCGGCCTGCCGGTGCGACCCGTCAACCAGACCACCGGGCGCATGTGGATGAGCGCGTGCAAGACCCTGGAAAAAATCGCACGCCTGGGCGAAGACGCCGGTCGTGTGTTCCTGCTGGAAAACCTCAACACCGAGGTCGACCACCCCGGTGTGCCGTTCGCCCGCGCCGACGAGACCCTGGCGCTGATCGAAGCCGTGGGCAGCCCGCACTTGAAGATGAACCTGGACCTTTACCACGCGCAGATCGGCGAAGGCAACCTGATCGAACTGATCCAGCGTGCCGGCAGCGCCATCGGTGAAATCCAGGTAGCCGACGTGCCCGGGCGCCAGGAGCCGGGCACCGGCGAGATCCACTACCCGGCCATCGCCAGGGCCTTGCACGCCATGGGTTACACCGGCGTGGTCGGCCTCGAAGGCTGGGCCAGCGGCGACAGCGAGCTGGCCCTGGAGCGGTTCCGTCAAGCGTTCACCCTATAACAATAAAGGAACATTCTCATGCATCGCTATTCATTGATCGTTGCCGCATTTCTACTGCTGTTCAGCCAATGGAGCTTCGCCGCGTACCGCATCGGCGTGAGCATCGCGCGGGTCGACGATAACTTCATGACCTACGTGCGCACCGGCCTGGAAGCCGCCGCCAAACAACAGGACGTGCAGATCCAGTTCGAGGACGCCCAGGGTGATGTAGTGCGCCAACTCAACCAGGTCGAAGGCTTCCTCAACCAGAAAGTCGATGCGGTGATCGTGCTGCCGGTCGACACCTCGGCCACCGCCAACATGACCCGCGCCGCCGTCGCCAGCAAAATCCCGCTGGTGTACGTCAACCGTCACCCGGACGAACGCACGCTGCCCAAGGGCGTGGTCACCGTGGCCTCCAACGATATCGAGGCCGGGCAACTGCAGATGCGCTACCTGGCGGAAAAACTCGGCGGCAAGGGCAATGTGGCGATCATCATGGGCGACCTCGCGCAGAACGCCACCCATGACCGCACCGAAGGCGTCAAGCAGGTACTCAAGGACTTTCCCGGTATCAACATCGTCGAGCAGCAGAGCGCCGAATGGCAACGCAGCAAAGGCATGGACCTGACCAGCAACTGGCTGCTGGCGGGCACGCCGTTCGACGCAATCGTGGCGAATAACGATGAAATGGCGATCGGCGCCGCCATGGCGTTGCAGCAGGCGGGCAAGGCCAAGGGCGAGATTGCGATCGTCGGCATCGACGGCTTGCCCGATGGCTTGGCCGCGATCAAGCGCGGGTTGCTCACTGCCTCAGTGTTCCAGGACCCCAAGGCCCAGGCCACCCAAGCGGTGCAATCGGCGATCCGGATGATCAAGGGTGAACCGATTGAATCGGAAGTGTGGGTGCCGTTCGAATTGATCAAGCCCGAACAGGTGGCGGTGTTCGAACAGCGCTACAAATAGGTGGGTACATGAAGATCCACACGCGGAGGCGGTGGATCAGCTGCATCATGGTTGACTGACCCACCGCCTTCGCGGGCAAGCCCGCTCCCACAGTGGAACTGTGTCAGGCACAGGAATCAGGTCAGCCCCTCCACACACTGTGGGATCTGAGCCAGGCACAGAATCCAATCCCGCCACAAATAAGTGTGGGAGCTGGCTTGCCTGCGAAGGCGGTGGGTCAGCTGCATCATGGTTGACTGACCCACCGCCTTCGCGGGCAAGCCCGCTCCCACAGTGGAACTGTGCCAGACACAGGAAATAGGCCAGCCCTCCACAAACTGTGGGAACTGAGCCAGCCACAGAATTCAGCCCAACCACAAATAAGTGTGGGAGCTGGCTTGCCTGCGAAAGCGGTCGATCAGCCACGTCATGGTTGACTGACCCACCGCCTTCGCGGGCAAGCCCGCTCCCACAGTGGAATTGTGTCAGGCAAAGGAATTAGGCCGGCCACACGTTCACCGGCTGTCAGTCCAGATCACTCGCATCGTGCCGCTCTGCCAGTTGCTCTTCGGGCGCCCCTGAAACTCGGTTCACCCGCCGCCCGCGCTGCACGGCAGGTCGCGCTTCGATCGCCTCGGCCCAGCGCAGTACGTGCTTGTACTCGTGCACCGACAAGAACTCCGCCGATTCCCCGTACAAGCGGCCTTTGACCAACCCGCCATACCAGGGCCAGATCGCAATGTCGGCGATGGTGTATTCATCCCCGGCAATGTACTCGCTCACCGCCAGGCGCTGGTCCAGCACATCCAGCTGCCGCTTGGTTTCCATGGCAAAGCGGTTGATCGCGTATTCCATCTTGCTCGGCGCATAGGCATAGAAATGCCCGAAACCACCGCCCAGGTACGGCGCGCTGCCCATCTGCCAGAACAGCCACGACAGGCACTCGGCACGCGCGGCGGGCTCTGTCGGGAAGAATGCCCCGAACTTCTCCGCCAGGTACTGCAGGATCGCGCCGGACTCGAACACGCGGATCGGCTGCGCACCGCTGTGATCCATCAAGGCCGGAATCTTCGAGTTCGGGTTGACCGCGACAAAGCCGCTGCCGAACTGGTCGCCGTCGCCGATCTTGATCAGCCAGGCGTCGTATTCCGCGCCCGTGTGCCCCAGGGCCAGCAGCTCTTCCAGCAGGATGGTGACCTTCTGCCCGTTGGGCGTGGCCAGGGAGTACAGCTGCAGCGGGTGCTTGCCCACCGGCAAGACCTTTTCGTGCGTCGCGCCGGCGATGGGCCGGTTGATACTGGCGAAGGTGCCGCCACTTTCGGTGTCCCAGGTCCAGACCTTCGGGGGTACGTAGTCGGTCATGCTTACTTCTCCTTGGTTTCAGTACTGTTCGATGTCGCCAGCTGGGCCACGTTCCATCCGCCGCCCAGGGCCTTGATCAGGCCCACATTAGCGCTCAATTGCTGGGTTTGCAGTTGCAATACACTGCGCTTGGCGTCCAGCGCCGCCACCTGGGCGGTCACCACGTCCAGATAGGCCACCGCGCCCTGGCGGTAACGCGAGGTGGACAGGTCCTCGGCGTATTGCGCCGCAGCGGCAGCATCACGTTGATCCTCCAGGGCCGCGCCCAGGCCGGCGAGCTGCGACAGGTTGTCTTCGACCTGCTCGAACGCCGCCAACACCACGCCGCGGTATTTGGCCGCCGCTTCATCGGTGGCAGCCTTGGCGATGTCCACCTGGGCCTGGCGCGCGCCGCCGTCGAACAGCGTGCCCACCAGCGACGGGCCAATCGCCCAGAACAGGTTCGGCGCACTCAGCAGGCGGGCAAACTCATCACTTTGATAACCGCCCTGCGCGCTCAGGGTGATCTGCGGAAACCACGCGGCCTTGGCCACGCCGATACGCGCATTGGCGGCCGCGATCCGGCGCTCGGCAGCGGCGATATCCGGGCGCCGTTGCAACAGGCTGGACGGCACGCCGGTCGGCACCGTCGGCAAGGCTATCGGCGCGACATTCACCGCCACGCTATAGGTCGACGCCGACTCGCCGAGCATCGCCGCGATCGAATGCTCGAGCAGCGCGCGCTGCACCTGGCTCTGGCTCAACTGCGACTTGACCGTCGACAGCTGCGTGCGCGCCCGCGCCACATCCAGCCCGGAGACGATACCGCCGCCGTGCAGGCCTTCGGTCAGGCTCAAGGCCTTGGCGTAGGCGTCGCGGCTCTGCGCCAGCAGTTGGTTCTGCCAGTCGATGCCGCGCAGGCGCAGGTAACTGTCGGCCAGTTGTGCCTGCAGGCTCAGGCGCACCGAGGCGAGGTCGGCCTTGGCCGCTTCGGAATCACTGGTGCCGGCGGCGACGGTGTCGCGCACGCGGCCCCACAAGTCGACTTCGTAGTCGACCTCCAGGCCCAGGGTCGCGGAGTTGTAGATATCCGGCGAGGTCGCCGAGCGCAGCGGCTTGGTGTCCGACTGGCGAATGCGCTGGCCGTTGCCAATCGCCGACACCGTCGGGAACAGCCCCGAGCGCGCCTGGGCCACATAGCCCTGCGCTTGCTGATAGTGCGCCAGCGCCGCGCTGAGGTCCGGATTATTACGCAACAACTGTTGCTCCATCGTCTCCAGCTGCGGGTCGTTGTAGAGGCGCCACCAGCCGTCACGGTTGGCCTGGTCGTCGGGGCTGGCGACGGTCCATGGCCCTTGGGTACGGAACTGCGCCGCCACCGGCGTGGGCGGCACCTTGAGCGGTGGTGCGAGGGAACAGGCGCCCAGGCCCAGGCAGGCGGCCAGGGCCAGCAACGTAGGCTTAGCCATGAGGTTTGACCTCGACAGGCGCGGCGGCCAATTGCACCGCATCGTCATCGGCAAGGCCATCCGGCGGCGTGTCGATCACGCGGTCGGCGGCCTGCAGGCCACTGGCGATTTCCACGCTGTCGCCAAAGTCGCGGGCGATGCTCACGGTCTTGAAACGCACGTGGTCCTGCGCATCCAGGGTCGCGACGCGCATGCCCTTGTCATCGAACACCAACGCGCTGGACGGCACGCGCACCACGTCGGCCTGCACCGGCAGGTCGAACTGCACGCTGGTGTAGCCGCCGGGCAAGAGCCGTCCACCGGGGTTGTCGACCAGCAGTTGCACGAGGGTGCTGCCGGACGCCGCGTTCACCGCATCGGCGGTGGCGATCACCTTGCCGGTGAAGGTTTCGCCACGGTATTCCGGCACGCTCAAGCGCGCAGTGGTGCCTTCGCGGATCTGCGGTGAGAAGGTCTGCGGCACTTGCACGTAGACGCGCAGGCGGCTGACATCGGCCACCGCGAACAGCTCCTTGCCGGCCGTGCCGCCGGCGCTGATCAACGCGCCGACATCCGTGCTGCGCGCGGTGACCACCCCGGCAAAGGGTGCCACCAGGCGCTGGAAGCCCTTGGTCGCGACCAATTGGTCGACGTTCGCCTTGGCCGCCGCCACCTTGGCCTGCTTGGCGGTCAGGTCACCGGTGCGCTCATCGACGTCCTGGCGCGACACCGAGTCGGTCGACAGCATGGCCTGCCAGCGCTTGGCGGTGGTCTGGGCCAGGTTCGCATCGGCCTGGGCCGACGCCAGCGTGGCGCGGGCCTGCAGCAACTGCTGGTCGAGTTCGGGGGTGTCGATTTCAGCGAGCACCTGCCCGGCCTTGACGCGAGTACCGATGTCGACGTTCCAGGATTTCAGGTAGCCATTGACCCGCGCAAAGATCGACGCGCGCGAATATGCCTCCATGCGCCCCGGCAGATTGAGCACCGGGCCCTGGGCGATGACCACCGGTTTGATCAGGGTCACGCTGGGCAAGGCATGGGCGTCGGTCCAGGTCTTGAGGTCCCGCGACTCACTGGCGCGCACGCCGATGCCGACCACAACGATAAGCACCACGACCACCCCGCCCACGATCAGCCACAGCAGGCCACGGGAAGACTTTGGTTTGGAAAGAGCAACGGACATGTCAAACCCCTTGGGTAACGGTGGTCGCAACCCGGGCGTGCTGGCGACGCCCGTGGACCAGACTGAAAATCAGCGGAACCAGAATCAACGTGGCGACGGTGGCAAACGCCAGGCCACCGATCACCGCACGGCCCAGCGGCGCGTTCTGCTCGCCGCCCTCGCCCAGGCCCAGGGCCATCGGCGCCATGCCGATGATCATCGAGATGGCGGTCATCAGCACCGGGCGCAGACGGGTGAAGCCGGCCTCCAAGGCGGCCTGTACTGCATCGCCGTGCACCGCCAGGCGTTCACGGCAGAAGCTCACCACCAGGATGGCGTTGGCAGTGGCCACGCCCATGCACATGATCGCCCCCGTCAGCGCCGGCACCGACAGCGGCGTGTGCGTCACGAACAGCATCCACACGATGCCCGCCAGCGCCGCCGGCAACGCGGTGATGATCACAAACGGATCGGCCCAGGACTGGAAGTTGACCACGATCAGCAGGTAGATCAGCACCACCGCGCCGAGCAGCCCGAACAGCAAGCCGCTGAACGCCGCGTTCATGGTCTGCACCTGGCCCTGCAGGATCACTTTGGAGCCGGTCGGCACTTCACCGGCGTGGGCCGCGATGATCTTCTGGATATCCGCCGCGACGCCCCCCAGGTCACGGTCCTGGATCGCCGTGAGCACCTCGACCACCGGCTGGATATCCGACTGGGTGAACACCGAGTTGCCGTGGCTGCGCTGGATGTTCGCCAGGCCGCCAAGGGTCTGGTCGGTGGCCGCGCCGGCGCTGCCGCTCAACGGCAGGTTGTGCAGTGCTGCCAGGGTGTCGAGGCTGTATTGCGGGGTCTGCATGACGATCGGATAGGAAATCCCGTTGGCCGGGTTCAACCAGAATGTCGGCGCCACCTGGCTGGAACCGGCGAGGTTGACCACCAGGCTGTTGGTCACATCGCGCTCGGTCAGCCCGACCAACTGCGCGCGGGTGCGGTCGACGTCGATATTGAAAGTCGGCAATTGCCGCGACTGCTGAATGCGCGCATCCACTACACCGGGCACCCGGCGAATATCGCGCAGCAAGGCGCTCGCATAGGTGAAGTTGCCCGCAAGGTTATTGCCGGTGATCTGCAGGTCGATAGGCGCCGACGAGCCGAAGTTGAGGATCTGCCCGACGATGTCCGAGGCCGGGAACGAGAACACCGCGCTGGGGAATTCCCGTGGCAGGGTTTCGCGCAGTTCGCGCATGTATTCGGCGGTCGGGCGGTGGTCTTCGTTGAGGCTGATCTGGATATCGCTGTCCTGGGAACCCACGGTGCCGGTGTTGTTGTACACCACGTTGATGCCGCTGATGGACAGGCCGATATTGTCGACCAGGGCCTTGAGTTCGGAGGCGGGAATCTTGCGCCGGATCGCGTTTTCGATATCGGCGATCAGGCGCGCATTGCTTTCCACCCGCGTGCCGACCGGCGCCCGCACATGCAGCAGGATCAGCCCGGAATCGACCTCGGGGAAGAAGTTGCGCCCAAGGAACGGCACCAGCGCGAACGACACCGCGACAAACGCCAGCAGGCCGATCACCACCGTGCGGCGATGGTGCAAGGCGGTGTCGAGGACACCGTGGTAACGCTCGCGAAACGCTTCGAAACGCCGTTCGAAACCGCGCTGGAAATTCACCAGCGGATTGCGTGACGGCGCAGGCCCGGCTTCGCCATGCACATGCGGCTTGAGCAGGTAGTTGGCGAGGGTCGGCACCAGGGTTCGCGACAGGATGAACGAGGCAATCATGGCGAAGATCACCGCTTCGGCCATCGGCACAAACAGGAAGCGTGCCACGCCGTCGAGGAAGAACATCGGCACGAACACGATGCAGATACACAACAGCGACACGAACGCCGGGGTGACGATCTGCGCGGCGCCGTCGAGAATCGCGGTCTCCACCGGCTTGCCCTGCTCCAGGTGCCAGTTGATGTTCTCGATGGTCACCGTGGCGTCGTCCACCAGGATCCCCACCGCCAGCGCCAGGCCACCCAGGGTCATGATATTCAGGGTTTCGCCGAGGGCCGAGAGCGTGGCGATCGAGGCCAGGATCGCCAGCGGAATCGAGGTGGCGATGATCACCGTCGAGCGCCAGCTGCCGAGAAACAGCAGGATCATCAGGCTGGTCAACGCCGCCGCAATCAGGCCTTCACGCGCCACGCCGCTGATGGCCGAGCGCACGAACAGCGACTGGTCGCCGATCAGGTCGATATTCAGGTTGGGCGGCAAGGCGGCCTTGTTGTCGGCGAGTTTTTCCTTGATCCCGGCGACCACGCCCAGGGTCGACGCCGAACCGGTCTTGAGCACCGGCAGCAGCACCGAGCGGTTGCCGTTGACGTGCACGATGTTGGTTTGCGGCGGGTTGCCGTCGCGCACGGTGGCCACGTCGCGGATCAACACCGTGGTGCCGTCGGCGGTCTTGATCGGCAGGTTTTCCAGGTCATGGAAATCCGACGGGGCGTTATTCAGTTGCAGGTTGAACTCGTAGCTGCCGATCTTCTGCGTGCCCACCGGGGTGATCAGGTTCTGCGTGGCCAGCGCCGTGGCGACATCCTGCGCCGACAGGCCACGGGCTTGCATGCGCGCCGAATCGAGGTCGATCTGCACCTGGCGACTCTTGCCGCCGAACGGGTATGGCAAGGCTGCACCGGGCACGCTGGTGAGCATCAGGCGCACCTGGTTGAGGCCGATATCCCCGAGGCGCTGCTCGCTCAGGCCGGGGCCCGACAGCGCCAGTTGCACGATGGGCACGGTAGAAGCGCTGTAGTTGAGCACCAGCGGCGGTACGGTACTCGGCGGCAGTTGGCGCAGGATCGCCTGGGACACCGACGTCACCTGGGCGTTGGCGGTGCTGATGTTGACGCCCGGCTGGAAGAAGATCTTGACGATCCCGTAGCCGTTCATCGACTGCGCCTCGATATGGCGGATGTCGTTCACGGTGGTGGTCAGCACCCGCTCGAACGGCGAGGTGATGCGCCCCGCCATCTGGTCGGGCGGCAGGCCGGTGTACTGCCAGATCACCGCGATCACCGGGATGCGGATCTCCGGGAAGATATCCGTGGGCGTGCGCCAGGCCGCGAGCGGGCCGATGATCAGGATGAAAATAGCCAATACCAGGAAGGTATAGGGGCGCCGCAATGCGATGCGCACGAGGCTCAGCATAGAAGGTGATCCGGACAGGGGGTTGGATGAGCCAGCAGGCGTTGCCATGCCGTTTTCCCGCCTCGCCCCATGTGGATCCTGGGGAGTTTGCAGCGACATCCAAGTCACAAAGAGGCATACGCCACAATATCGAATTTAGTGGCGTACGCAACTAATTTGTTTCAAGCTGTCTCAGTATTCATCTAAAGGGCATCTCCGGTCTGAAAGGCCTTGTCCTGAGAGGTCTGGCAGGCATAATCGCCAGCGTCGAGTTTTGTATCAGAGAGTATCCGCCCTTGAAATCCGCCAAGCCTTGCACAGACAACCCCAGCGCCTGCGTAAACGGTGCCGTGCGCCGCACCTCGCGGCGCCTGGGCCAAATCTATGACGAGGCCTACGCGCCCTGCGGGTTGAAAGCCACCCAGTACGCGGTGCTCAACCATATCGCCAAGGCCGGCACGCCGAAGATGGGCGAACTGGCGCAAACCCTGGTGATGGACCTCTCGGCACTCGGCCACACACTCAAGCCGCTGGTGCGCGATGGGCTGGTGGAGTTGCGCGTGGACGAACTCGACCGCCGCACGCGGCGCGTGCTGCTGACCGAGCAAGGCGTGCAGACCCATGCGGCCGCCAAGCGCATTTCGAACAAAATGGCCGAGCGCTTTGACCTCGCTTTCGGCCGTGAAGCCGCGGCCCAGCTGCGCCAGACCCTGGACCTGATTGCCTCTGACGCGTTTGCCCAGGCCTTGCTGGCCCAGGCAGACGACTGACGACCTCGGCCTAGACGTGCAGCGCCACACCTGCGGCGCCGGCGTGCCCCGGTACCTGTACCCGCAGCGCGATCAACCCGGCCGCCACCACCATCAGCACGCCGCCGGCGATAAACACCCCGTTGATCCCGCTGAGACTGAACATCACCCCTCCCCCTGCCGCCCCGGCGGCAATCGCCGATTGCACCGATGCCACCACCATGCCGCCGGCGCTTTCGGCCTGATCCGGCACGGCGCGGGCCACCCAGTTCGACCACGCCACCGGCACGCCACCAAACGCCATGCCCCACAGCGCCAGCAGCAGCGCCTGCCCCGGCAGTGACGCCGGCAGCAGCACCAGCGCCAGCGCGGCCACGCCCACCAGCAAGGGCATCAGCACCAGGGTGGTACGGGGATGGCGCACCAGCAGCCAACCGGCCAGTAACGTGCCGGCAAAGTTCGCCACGCCGAACCCGAGCAGCATCAGCGCCAGCCCTTCGCTGCCAACCCCGGTGGTGCTTTCCAGGAACGGCCGGATATAGGTGAAGAGCGCAAAATGTGCGGTGTGTACCAGCACGCAGCCGAACATGCCGATGGCGATCCCCGGACGCAGCAGCACCTCCAGCACGGTGCGCAGGCGCGCCGTACCAGTCGGCGCCAGGCGCGGCAACGTCAACAGTTGGAAGGCCAGCGTCACTCCCCCCACCGCCGCTGCGGCGAGAAACGCACTGCGCCACCCGTAGAGACCGCCGAGGTAGCTGCCCAGCGGCACGGCAACCACGGTGCCCAGCGCAATGCCACTGAATATGATCGACAGCGCACGCGCTAACAGCGCCGCCGGCACCAGCCGCATCGCGACGGCCGCGGCCATGCTCCAGAAACCTCCGAGGGCAATGCCGAGCAGCACGCGCATCACCAGTAGCACCCACAGGCTGGACGAGCACGCCACCAGCAGATTGGACGCGATCATCAGCGTGGAAAACCCCAGCAACACCACGCGTCGGTCGATGCCACGGGTCAGGCCCGGCACCAGCAGGCCGGCGAACAACGCCACCACCGCCGTCACCGTCACTGCCTGCCCGGCCAGCGCTTCGGACACGCCAAGGTCCAGCGCCATCGGCGTCAGCAGGCTGGCGGGCAGGTATTCGGCGGTCAACAGGCCGAACACCCCCATCGCCAGGGAAAACACCGCCATCCACGCCGGGGTGGCCGGCTCGGCCCTGCTGTCGACAGGGGCATGGGACACACATTCGTTCATCACAGACATCCTCAGGCTATTAGCGTGGCGGCCAGTCTAGGTGTGGCCCTCAGGATGATCTATGATGCAAACCCTTGAGTTTTTGATCGAAACCCCGAACATGACCGCCCAGAACGCTTTTGACGTGTCCTCCGAGCTGATCAATGAACTGCTGCGCAGCATGCGCCTGAGTGGCGTGCAGTACCGGCGCATCCAGGCCGGGCCGGTGTTCGGGGTAAGCTTTGCGGCCAAGCCCGGGCATGCGTATTTCCACTTTCTCGCCGCCGGGTGCGCCACCTTGCGCCTGGAAGACGGCAGCCTCTACGAGCTGTCTGCGGGCAATGCCGTGTTTATCGCCCACGGTGGCGCGCACGCGCTGGTCTCCAGCCCGCAGGCTTGCGTGCAGGACATCACCGACTTCGACGCCGCGCCGCTGGGCGATAGCGTCTGCGCGGTGAATGCCTCGCCCGAGACGCCCTCCTGCACCCTGTTGTTCAGCGCCTGCATGGCGTTCGAACTCGACAGCCTGCAAGGCCTCGGCAGCCTGATGCCGGCCTTGATGCTGATCGACGCCGGCGGCCAGCGTTACCCTGGCCTGATGCCGATCCTGGCGGTGATGGAGCGCGAAGTCTCCAGCGCGCGTATCGGTTACGCGGGGATTCTCGCGCGCCTGGCCGATGTGGTGGCGGCGATGATCGTGCGCGGCTGGGTCGAATGTGCCTGCGGCAATGCCTCGGGGCTGGTGGCTGCGTTGCGTGACCCGCGCCTGGCTGGCGCCCTGCTCGCCCTGCACCAGCAACCGGGGCGTGACTGGAGCGTGGCCGAGTTGGCGACGCATTGTCATACCTCGCGCTCGGTGTTTGCCGATCGGTTCCAGGCCACCCTCGGCATCCCGCCGCTGCGCTACGTGACCGAGTTGCGCATGCGCCTGGCGGCCCAATGGTTGACCCTGGAGCGCTTGCCCATCGAAGCCGTCGCGTTGCGGCTCGGCTACACCTCCCAGGCGGCGTTCAGCCGCGCCTATAAACGCATCACCGGGCAACCGCCCGGCGCCAGCCGCCAAGGCTTGCGGAGCCCGGCATGAACGAGCGGCTCGAAGACATCCTCGCCGACCACCTGGACGTGGTGTTCTGCGGCATCAACCCCGGCAAAGGCTCCGCCGCCCTCGGCCTGCACTTTGCCAACCGCAGCAACCGCTTCTGGCGCACCTTGCACCTGGCCGGTTTCACCCCGCACGAAATCCGCCCCGAAGACGGCCCCACGCTGCTGCACTACCGCTGCGGCCTGACCACCGTGGTCGAGCGCCCCACCGCCAGCGCAGGCGAGCTGGCCCGGCATGAATTCACCGATGCGGCGACGGCCTTCGAAGAAAAAATCCGCCGGTATGCACCACGTGTCGTCGCCTTCCTCGGCAAGGCCGGCTACAGCGCCTTGTCCGCTCAGCGCGAAATTGCCTGGGGGTTGCAGCCGCAGTTGCTGGGCGGAGCGTCGGTGTGGGTGTTGCCCAACCCGAGTGGGCGCAACCTGGCGTTCAGCCTGGAGCAGTTGGTGCAGGCGTATCAGCAATTGCGCAGGGCAAGCGATTGCCCTTAATCTCTTCGGTCCATCACCCTGGTAGCAATGGAGGCTCAATGAAACTGATCGGCATGCTGGACTCGCCCTACGTTCGCCGCGTGGCCATTTCCCTGGAGTTGTACGGAATCGACTTCGTGCATGAATCGTTGTCGGTGTTCCGCACCTTCGACGAGTTTGCGCAGGTCAACCCGGTGGTCAAGGCCCCTACGCTGGTGCTGGACGACGGCACGGTGTTGATGGACTCCAACCTGATCCTCGATTACCTGGAAGCGCTGGCCCCGGCCGGGAAAAAGCTGCTGCCCGAGCAGCCCACGGCACTCGCCCGGGACTTGCATGCGCTGGGCCTGGCGCTGGCGGCCTGCGAGAAAAGCGTGCAGATCGTCTACGAACACAACCTGCGGCCAGCCGAGAAGTTGCATGCTCCGTGGCTTGAGCGCATCAGCGGCCAATTGCTTGCCGCCTATTCGCTGCTCGACAAGCACTTGGCCGACAACGACAGTGAGGCACTGACCCAGGCCTCGCTGACGGCAGCAGTGGCCTGGTCTTTCAGCCAGCTCACCGTGGCGTCGGTGGTGAAGGCGGAGGCCTTTCCCCATGTGCGACGTCACGCCGAACGGCTGGAACAGCATCCCGCCTTCAAGCAATACCCGATCGAGTAAGCCCTCTGGGGCCTGGCATCAGACCCAGCCGCCGTCGACGATGAAGTTCTGCGCCGAGCACATCGCCGACGCGTCCGAGGCCAGGAACAACGCCATGTTGGCGATATGCTCCGGCAGCACGCTGCCCGGCAGGCACTGGCTGCGACTGATCAGGTCCCTGGCCGCATCGTCCACCCACATCGCCAGCTGCTTTTCGGTCATCACCCAGCCGGGCACCAACGTGTTGACGCGAATCCGGCTCGGCCCCAGCTCGCGCGCCAGGGCGCGGGTCATGCCATGCGCGGCGGCCTTGCTGGCGGCGTACACCGGGTAGCCGGCCGAGGCCATCATCCAGCCGACCGAACCGAGGTTGATGATCGACCCGAAGCCTGCGACTTTCATCATCGGCACCACGGCCTTGGCAGCGAAAAAGGCGTGCTTGAGGTTGACGGAAATCAGTTTGTCGAAGGTAGCCGAATCGACCTCCTCCAGGGTGTGACGCACGTCATTTGCCGCGTTGTTCACCAGCACGGTGATTGGCCCCAGCGAGTGCTCGAAACGCGCGATGGCCGCCTTGTATGCGATCTCGTCAGTGATATCGCAATGGCCGAATTCGACGTTGTGCCCCTGTGAAACGAGCAGCGCCGCCAGGCGCTCGCCCTGGCTCTGGGCGCGGTCGACAAACCCGACCCGGGCGCCCTGTGCAGCGAAGGCGCGCACCATGGACTCGCCGATCCCCGAAGCCCCTCCGGAGATCAGTACGACCTTGTCCCTGAGGTCGGGATAAACAGCCTGCTGGATACTCATATCGCGCTTGCCTCGCCTAATTAGTCTTATTTTATTTTGCAAATACGTGGTTAAAGGCTATAAATCTGCTGTCCCAACCACGAAACATCGCACATTAGTAGAACTATTCCGACAAAACAACAAAAGGAAGTTCGACCATGAAGCACCCTCGATACCTGCTCTCGGGCCTGGCCATGTCCCTGCTGGTTGCCAGCGGTGGCGCCCAGGCCGCAGGGCTCAGCAGCGAACACAAACCCTTCGGCAAAACCAACGACGGCACCGCCGTCGAACAGTACATCCTGCGCAACAGCCACGGCATGCAGGCCACGGTGATCACCTACGGCGGCGTGCTGCAGTCGCTGAAAGTGCCGGACAAACATGGCAAGGTCGAAGACGTGGTGCTCGGCTTCGACAACGTCCAGGGCTACCAGGCCGGCACGGCGTTTTTCGGCGCGACCATCGGGCGCTTCGGCAACCGCCTGGCCGGGGGCTCCTTTGAACTCGACGGCACGCGTTACCAGGTCCCGCTCAACGATGGCCCCAACTCGCTGCACGGTGGTGCCCAGGGTTTCGACAAGCACGTGTGGAAGGCCGAGCCGGTCAACGACAAGGGCTCTGTCGGGGTGAAGCTGAGCTACCTGTCCAAGGACGGTGAAATGGGCTTCCCCGGCAACCTGAAAACCGAGGTCACCTACCGCCTCAACGACAACAACGAGCTGCACATCGACTACCAGGCCACCACCGACAAACCCACGGTGCTCAACCTGACCAACCACAGCTACTTCAACCTGGCGGGCGCCGGCAACGGTGACATCCTCAAGCACGTCGCCACCTTGCATGCCAGCCACTACACGCCCGTCAATGCCACCTTGATCCCCACCGGCGAACTGGCACCGGTCAAAGGCACGCCGATGGACTTCCTGAAACCCACGCCGATCGGCCAGCACCTCAAGGACGATCACCCGCAGCTCAAGTTCGCCGAGCCAAAACAAGGCGGGTTTGACTTCAACTGGGCGCTGGATACCCGGGGCGACATCAAACAGCTGGCGGCCGACGTGCATGACCCGGCGTCGGGTCGGCGTCTGCAGCTGTACACCACCGAGCCCGGCGTGCAGTTCTATACCAGCAACTTCCTGGATGGGACGGTGAAGGGCAAAGCGGGCAAGACCTACGCGCACTGGAGCGGCTTCACCCTGGAAACCCAGCACTTTCCCGATGCGCCGAACCAGCCGGGCTTTGCCTCGACGCGCCTGGACCCGGGGCAAACCTACACCCAGCACACCGTGTTCAAATTCTCCGCCGATTAACCGCAGCGAGCGGGCCGGCTCGCGAAAGCGTGGTGTCAGTCACCCACGCCTTCGCAAGCCAGCCCGCTGCCATTTTTGATCGTCACACGGTGCCGCCCAGCCTCAGTTCCACAAGCCGATTTTTTCCAGCTCCTGCTTGAAGTTCTCGCGGGTGATCAGGGTCACCTCGTCCATCGCGGTGTACTTCGGCGGCTCGGTGCCTTTGGTCACCCACTCGTACATCATCAGCGCGGTGTTGTAGCCCTCAATGTGCGGGCTGGGCAGCATCGAGCCGAAGAAACCGCTCTCGGCTTTCTTCAGTTCGCCGATGGCGTCGGTGCCATTGATGCCGATGCCGATCACGTTGGCGGCCTTGAAGCCGGCGCTTTCGGTGGCGCGTACGCCGCCAAGCACGGTGTTGTCGTTCATGCCGCCGATGATCAGGTTTTTCGCGCCGCCAGGCAGCTTGACCAGGGCCGAGTTGGTGGCGTCCATGCTGCCTGGGACGTCGAGGGTCTTGGCGGCGGTGAACAGGATGTGATCCTTGGGCATGCCGGCATCTTCAAGAGACTTGACCGAGCCGTCGGTGCGCTTCTTGCCGGTGTCGAGTTCATTGAAGGTGTTGATCACCGCATAGGTGTCCTTCCAGTCCCAGCCGCGTTTTTTCGCCTCGGCGGCCATGGCCGCACCCTGCTTCTGGCCGACTTCGAAGGCCGCCATGCCGAGGTACGGCACGTCCTCCATGAAGTTGCCCTTGGCATCGACAAAGCGGTCATCCACGGCAATCACTTTCAGGCCATTGGCCTTGGCCTTGGCGACGATGGCCGGGCCCAGTGATACGTCCGGCGGGCAGATCACAAAGCCCTTGGCGCCGTTGGCCGCCAGGCTGTCGATGGCCGAGAGGGTCTTCTCGCCATCGGGCACGGCGATCTTGATCACGGTGAAGCCATGTTCCTTGCCGGCTTTTTCGGCGAAGGCCCATTCGGTCTGGAACCACGGCTCTTCAGCCTGCTTGACCAGAAAACCGATCTTCACCTCTTCAGCGGCCAGCAACAGCCCGCTCAAGCTCAGGGCCGAGACCGCCACAGCGGCGCAGCACAGGGAACGCAAACCACGACGACGATTCATACGGTGACTCCTTGTTGTTGTTTTTGAATGTCTGGGGTTAACCGGCAAAGCGGTGACAGGGCTTGCCTGGCACGTCGACCTCGATGGCGAGTACCGCGCCATCGAGGGGATGATCCAAGGGGCTGGCGGCGCTGGTGATGTACAGCGTGGTCAGGTCGGGGCCACCGAACACGCAACTGGTCGGGCGGCTGACGGGCAGCTCGATGACGCGGTCCACCTGCCCGTCCGGCGTCAGGCGCAGCAGGCAGCTGCCGTCCCAGCGGGCGTTCCAGAGATAGCCTTCGACGTCCATCGCCGAGCCATCCGGCCCACCGCGCGCGTGCGGGCCGAACCACACCTGGCCCGGATCGAGTTGGCCATCGGCCTGGATCGCGTGCCGGTACAGGGTGCCGTCCATGCTGTCGCCAAAATGCACCTGGCGACCGTCGTCGCTCCACAGCAAGGTGTTGGGAATACCCAGGCCGTGCAGCAGCGGCGTGACCTGCCCATCGGCGTCGATGCGAAACAGGCCACCGGAGCGACGGGTGATCGGCAGGTCTTCACCCTGCTCGCCGATATTGTTCTGCATGGTGCCCAGCCAGAGCCGGCCCTGGGCATCACAGCGCGCTTCATTGCCACGGTTGCCAGCTTGCGGGTCGGCCACGCACAGCAGGGTCAGGGCCTCGGTGGCCAGGTCGAGGCGATAGACCCCACTGCTCAAGGTCACCAGCGCATCGCCGCGTTCACACGGGATAAAGGCCGAGACATGCTCGGGCAACTGCCACACCTGCAACTGCCCGCCCATCAGGCGCAGGGCCTGTTTGCCGGCGATGTTGACCCAATACAGCGCCTGGGTTGGTGCATCCCAGAACGGCGCTTCGCCCAATTGCGCACGGTGCGCGGTCACTGCGCTCAACGACATGAAACCTCCTGATCAGGGTTTTACAGCGACTCGCGTGATGGCGTGCCATCCACCAAGCGCTGGATACGCAACGGGTTGGCGTTTTTCAACGCGTCGGGCAGCAGGCTATCAGGGTAATTCTGGAAGCACACCGGGCGCAGGAAACGCTCGATGGCCAAGGTGCCGACCGAGGTGCCCCGCGCGTCCGAAGTCGCCGGGTACGGGCCGCCGTGCACCATCGAATCGCAGACTTCGACGCCGGTCGGGTAGCCGTTGAGCAGGATGCGGCCGACCTTCTGTTCCAGCAACGGCGTGAGTTCGGCGAACTGTTGCAGGTCGTGCGGCTCGCCAATGATCGTCGCGGTGAGCTGGCCGTGCAGGCCTTGCAGGGCGGCGCTGAGTTGGGCCTGGTCCGCGACTTCGACAAACACCGTGGTGGGGCCGAAGACCTCTTCCTGCAGCACTTCGTCACCGTCAATCAGCAGGCGCACATCAGCCTTGAACAACTGCGGCTGGGCCTGATTGCCCGCCTGGGCACTGCCGGCCAGGTGCTGGATGCCGGGGTGCGCCAGGAGCTTGGCCAGGCCGTTGCCGTAGCTGCTCAAGGTGCCGGCGTTGAGCATGGTTTGCGCTGGCTGAGCGTCGATCAACTGCGCGACCTGCTGGGTGAACGCGGTGAACGCGGGCGAAGCAATGCCAATCACCAGGCCCGGATTGGTGCAGAACTGGCCGCAGCCTTGCACCACCGAGGCGGTCAGGTCGCGGGCGATGCTGTCTGCCCTGGCGTGCAACGCTTGCGGCAGCACGATTACCGGGTTGATGCTCGACATCTCGGCAAACACCGGGATCGGCTGCGGGCGCGCCGCCGCCATATCGCACAAGGCGCGCCCGCCCTTGAGCGAGCCGGTAAAGCCCACCGCCTGGATTGCCGGGTGCTTGACCAGCGCTTCACCGACACCGCCGCCGAAGATCATATTGAACACCCCCGCCGGCATCCCGGTGGCCTCGGCCGCGCGGAGGATGGCATCGGCGACGCGCTCGGCCGTCGCCATATGCCCGCTGTGGGCCTTGAACACCACCGGGCATCCCGCCGCCAAAGCCGCGGCGGTGTCACCGCCTGCGGTGGAAAACGCCAGGGGGAAATTGCTCGCGCCAAACACTGCCACCGGGCCCAGGCCGATGCGGTACTGGCGCAAATCCGGGCGCGGCAAAGGCTGGCGCTGCGGCAAGGCCTTGTCGATACGCGCGCCGTAGAAATCGCCGCGACGCAGCACGGTGGCGAACAGGCGCATCTGCCCGCTGGTCCGCCCGCGTTCGCCGTTGATCCGCGCAGCGGGCAATGCCGTTTCACGGCACACCAGCGCCACAAAGTCATCGCCCAACGCGTCCAGCTCGTCGGCCACCGCTTCCAGGAACTGCGCGCGGCGCGCGGCACTCAACCCACGGTACGCCGGGTAAGCGGCGGCTGCAGCCTTGGCGGCGGCGTCGACTTCCTGCGGCGTGGCCTGGTAGAAATCCTGCGGCAAGGCTTCGCCGGTGGTTGCATCCAGGCTTTGCAGCGTGATGCTGCCGAGGGCGCTGCGCTGGCCGCCGATGTAGTTGTGGCCGAGGAACAGGGTCATGAAATTCTCCTTAAAGACTGATGACGTGGCCGGGTTCGAATGCCGCGTCGGCGCTGCCGACACTGTTGACCAGCGGCGCGCCGAACTCGGCCTGGCTGATCTCGAACACATCGCCCGGTTGGGTACGTATACCGTCGGCGAATGACAGCGTGGCGGTGCCGAAGAAATGAATGTGCACATCGCCTGGCGTGAGGAATTGACGGTATTTGAAGTGGTGATACTCAAGATTGTCGAGGCTGTGGCACATATTCGCTTCGCCACTGAGGAATTCGTTCTGCCAGATCACCTCGCCGTCGCGCAGCAGGCGACTGGTGCCCGCCAGGTGCTGGGGCAACTCGCCCACGCGCAGCTCGGGGCCGAAGCTGCAACTGCGCAGTTTGGAATGGGCCAGGTACAGGTAGTTCTTGCGCTCCATCACGTGGTCGGAGAACTCGTTGCCCACCGCAAACCCCAGGCGATAAGGCTTGCGGTCCGGGCCGATCACGTAGAGGCCGCCGATTTCCGGCTCTTCGCCGGCGTCGTCGGCAAACGGCGGCACCGGGAACGCCTGGCCGGGGCGCACGACAATGCTGCCGTCGCCCTTGTAGAACCACTCCGGCTGCACGCCCACCTCGCCGGCCGCTGGCTTGCCGCCCTCCACGCCCCATTTGAAGATGCGCATGGTGTCGGTCAAGGTGCTCTCGTCGCCGGCCTGGTGCATCTTGTCGCGCGCGGCGGCGCTGCCCAGGTGAGTCAGGCCGGTGCCGCTGATCAGCATGTGCGCGGGATCGGGATGATCCAGTGGCGGCAAAATCTTCAGCTCGGCCAGCAGTGTGGCGTAGTCGTAACGCTCACCCAGGCCCAGGCTATCCACCTGTTGCGCGAGGTCCACGCCAGCGTCGATGGCCGCCAGCGCCACCTCACGCACGCTGCGTGCGGTATTCACTTCGCGCACGTTGGCGCCTTCCACCACGCCGACCCGGCGCTCACCGTTGTGCAACTCGAACTGGACTAAACGCATGAAGCTTCTCCTCGATTAAGTACGTGTGGCGCCACGCGCACTGGCGGCAAACTGGTCGGCGGGCAGCGCATGCTTGCGCTCCAGCACGCGGTAGACCACGCCGGTCAAGACCAGCCCGAACACCATCACCGCAGACAAGAAATACAGGCCCGACGCCAGGTTGCCGGTGTACTCCTTGAGCGCGCCGATCACGAATGGGCCGATGTAGCCGCCGAGGTTGCCCACGGAGTTGATCAAGGCGATCCCCGCCGCTGCACTCGCGCCGGCGAAGAAGCGCCCCGGCAAGGTCCAGAACACCGCCGTGCAGGAAAACAGCGCGAATGCCGCCAGGCTCAGCGCCGCCATTTGCAGCACCGGCGCACTCAGCCAGGCGCTGCAGAACAAACCGATGGCACCGAGCACGTAGAGCACCGCCAGGTGGCCGTAGCGGTCGTTCAGGCGGTCGGAACTGCGCGGGATGATCAGCAGGCCGATGATCCCGAAAATGTACGGCACCGCCGAGATGAAACCGGTGACCAGGTCGCTGCCGCCGAACTGCTTGATCAGGGTCGGCAGCCACAGGCCCAGGCCATAGATGCTCAGGGTCACCGGCAGGTAGAACAGCGCCAGCAGCAACACGCGTTTGTCCTTGAGCGCGTGCAGCGGGTTGCCATGGCGGGTCTGGCCATAGGCTTGCAGGTCCTTGGCCAGTTCACCGGTGAGCCAGGTTTTTTCGTCCTCGCTCATCCACTTGACCTGCTGGGGGCCGTCCGGCAAGTAGCGCAACACCGGCCAGGTGAGCAGGATCGCCGGGGTGCCGATCACTATGAACAGCCACTGCCAGCCGTGCAGGCCGAGGATGCCGTCCATGCCCAGCAGGCCGCCGGACACCGGGCCGGTGATCATCATCGCAATCGGCTGGGACAGGATGAACAGCCCGAGGATCTTGCCGCGATGGCGCACCGGGAACCACTGGGTGATGTAGTACAGCACGCCCGGAAAGAACCCCGCCTCCGCCGCGCCGAGCAGGAAACGCATCACATAGAAACTGTGCGGGCCTTGCACGAACGCCATGCCGATGGTGATTGCGCCCCAGGTGATCATGATCCGTGCGAACCAGCGCCGCGCACCGAAGCGGTCGAGCATCAGGTTGCTGGGAATCTCGAACAGGAAGTAGCCAATGAAGAACAACCCCGCGCCCAGGCCATAGGCGGCGTCACCGATGCCGACGTCGGCGCCCATGTGCAACTTGGCGAAGCCCACGGCGGAACGGTCCACATAGGCGATCAGGTACAGCAGGATCAGGAAGGGAATCAGTTTCAGCGTGATGCGCCGAATAAGCCGCAGCTCCTGGCTCATGGGGGTCGATCTCCGATTGTTGTTTTTATAGAAGCTCGGGGGACGCCTCTCGCGAAAATCCGCCAGGGCCATACCTCAGTTGGACCGACTATATAGTATGACTATTTGCAAAACAACACTTCCAAAGCCGAGTCTTTGCGCTTATGTTTAAGCCAGCTTAGAACATATAGTCATACAATAAGAGAATCGATCATGCCTGACAAAAAGCCCGGCCTACGCTCTGCCCAGTGGTTTGGTACCGCCGACAAAAACGGCTTCATGTACCGCAGCTGGATGAAGAACCAAGGCATCGCCGACCATCAGTTCCATGGCAAGCCGATCATTGGCATCTGCAACACCTGGTCGGAGCTGACGCCGTGCAACGCGCACTTCCGCCAGATCGCCGAGCACGTCAAACGCGGCGTGATCGAGGCCGGTGGCTTCCCGGTGGAATTCCCGGTGTTCTCCAACGGCGAATCGAACCTGCGCCCCACGGCCATGCTCACCCGCAACCTGGCGAGCATGGACGTGGAGGAGGCGATTCGCGGCAACCCCATCGACGGCGTGGTGCTGCTGACCGGCTGCGACAAGACCACCCCCGCCCTGCTGATGGGCGCCGCCAGCTGCGACGTGCCGGCCATCGTGGTCACCGGCGGGCCGATGCTCAACGGCAAGCACAAGGGCCAGGACATCGGCTCGGGCACGGTGGTGTGGCAGCTCAGCGAACAGGTCAAGGCCGGCACCATTACCCTGGATGATTTCCTCGCAGCCGAGGGCGGCATGTCGCGGTCGGCGGGCACCTGCAACACCATGGGCACCGCGTCGACCATGGCCTGCATGGCCGAGGCGCTGGGCACGTCGCTGCCGCACAACGCGGCGATTCCGGCGGTGGATGCGCGCCGCTATGTGCTGGCGCATATGTCCGGCATGCGCGCGGTGGAGATGGTGCGCGAAGACTTGAAGCTGTCGAAGATCCTCACCAAGGCAGCGTTTGAAAACGCCATTCGCGTCAACGCGGCCATCGGCGGCTCGACCAACGCGGTGATCCACCTCAAGGCCATCGCCGGGCGCATCGGCGTCGAGCTTGACCTGGATGACTGGACCCGCATGGGCCGGGGCGTGCCGACCATCGTCGACCTGCAGCCGTCCGGGCGGTTCCTGATGGAGGAGTTCTACTACGCCGGCGGCCTGCCCGCGGTGCTGCGCCGCCTGGGCGAAGCCAACCTGATCCCGCACCCGAACGCGCTGACCGTCAACGGCAAGTCCCTCGGTGAGAACACCAAGGACTCGCCGATCTACGGCCAGGACGAAGTGATCCGCACCCTCGACAACCCGATCCGCGCGGACGGTGGCATCTGCGTGCTGCGCGGCAACCTGGCGCCCCTCGGTGCAGTGCTCAAGCCGTCGGCGGCAAGCCTCAAGCTGATGCAGCACAGGGGGCGCGCGGTGGTGTTCGAGAACTTCGACATGTACAAGGCGCGCATCAACGACCCGGAGCTGGAGGTGGATGCCAACTCGATCCTGGTCATGAAAAACTGCGGGCCCAAGGGTTATCCGGGCATGGCCGAGGTCGGCAACATGGGCCTGCCGGCCAAGCTGCTGGCCCAGGGCGTGACCGACATGGTGCGGATTTCCGATGCGCGCATGAGCGGCACCGCCTACGGCACGGTGGTGTTGCACGTTGCGCCGGAAGCCGCTGCCGGCGGGCCGCTGGCCACGGTGCAGGAAGGCGACTGGATCGAACTCGACTGCGCCAACGGCCGCCTGCACCTGGACATCCCCGATGCCGAGCTGGCGGCGCGCATGGCGGACCTGGCGCCGCCGCAGAATCTCATCGTCGGCGGCTATCGCCAGCTGTACATCGACCATGTGCTGCAGGCTGACCAGGGTTGCGACTTTGACTTCCTGGTGGGCTGCCGAGGTGCGGAAGTCCCCCGGCATTCCCACTAATTGGGATGCTATGATGCCGCCTATTTAGCCAGAGCATCTTCCCAGTTATGGATCACCAGCCGTCCAAGCCGCGCAAGAGCATGCATGCCCAGATCGTCCAGGACTTGGGCATGCACATCGTTTCCGGTCGCTTCAAGCCCGAAGAACGGCTGCCCATGGAAGCCACGCTTTGCGAGGAATACAAGGTCAGCCGGTCGGTCTTGCGTGAGGCGACCCGCGTGCTCAGCGCCAAGGGCCTGGTGTACTCCAAGCCACGGGTCGGCGCAGTGGTGCGGCCGCGGCTGAAATGGCACCTGCTCGACCCGGACGTGCTGTCCTGGCTGATGCAGACCACGCCGCACAGTGAGTTCTTCAACACCCTGGCGGGCGTGCGGCGCATTCTCGAACCGGAAATCGCCGCCATGGCCGCGACCACCGCCACCGCTGAAGACATCGCCACCATCGAAAAAGCCTACCGGGGCATGGAAACCGCGCAGACCCACGAACAGCTGCTGCAGGCTGACCTGGACTTCCACCGCGCCATCGCCGACGCCACCCGCAACGACCTGCTTGCCTACATGTGCAACATGCTCTCGCTGCCGCTGCGCGAGTCGATCAACATCACCAACCGTCGCCCGGATATCCAGGGCCTGAGCCTGCCTCGGCACAAGGCGATTCTCACCGCGATCCAGAACCGCGACGCACTTGGCGCGCGGCATGCCTCGCTGGTGCAACTGGATGACACCCGTGTGGCGCTGGACACGGTCATGAATGTGCTGACCCCGCTTTAACCCCCCTCTCCGGATACCGCGCGCGCCCCAACGAGGGCGCGAGCGATCTGCGCCCTTTTTACCTGGCCAAAAGCTCCCCGCTCGACCGCGCCGCCAACGCCGCGCAGGCCAGAGTTTCAAGAATCCCGGCGCCCAGTATCAGCTATCTTGATACTCATCAAGCGTCTGCTGATTTCGTGAAGTGACCGCCCTAGACTCCTGCTCAACCGATGCCCAGGCACCGGATCCCACACCTATAAAAATGCAAGGGGAGAGACGAATGAGTGGTCAAGTAGCGTTCGAAGACCTTCCGCTGAGCCGCTTCCATATCCGAACGGTGTTCAGCGGCACAGGCGGTCAGTTCAGTGACGGGTTCGTGCTGGGTATCATCGGCATCGCCGTGAGCATGGCGGCGGGGCCGCTGCAGTTGACGGCGCTCTGGATGGGCTTGCTCGGCGCCGCCTCGCTGGCGGGGCTGTTCCTGGGCAGCCTGTGCGCCGGGCCGATCGCCGACAGGTTTGGCCGACGCACGATTTTCGCCTGGGACATGCTGCTGTTCGCGGTGATTTCTGCTTCGCAGTTCTTCGTCACGTCTCCCGAGCAATTGCTCGCGCTGCGCCTGTTGCTCGGCCTGGTGCTGGGGTTCGACTATGTCGTGAGCAAGTCCCTGGTCACCGAGTTCGCCCCCCGCCGCTACCGTGGACGCTTGCTCAGCGTCCTGGCGGCGGCCTGGGCGGCGGGTTATGTGGCGGCCTACCTGGTCGGGTTTGCGATCCGCGATATCGGCCCGGATGCCTGGCGCCTGATGCTTGCCCTCAGTGGTGTCCCCGCCTTGCTGATCCTGCCGCTGCGCCTGGGCGTGCCGGAATCGCCCATCTGGCTGATGGCGCGTGGGCGCAGCGAGGAAGCCCTGGCGATTGTGCGCAGCAAGTTCGGGCCACACGTCTACCTGCCCGCTCCGGCTGCCCAGGCCAACACGCGCGGACAACAGAGCCGCTGGGGCGAGTTGTTCAGCCGACGCTGGCGCAAGAACACCCTGGTCGGTTGCGTGTTCTACACCTGCCAGGTGATTCCGTTCTTCGCCCTGGGCACCTTCGCCCCCAAGGTGCTGGAAGCACTGAATGTGCAGGACAAATTTGCCGGCGGCCTGGTCTACAACGTGCTGTTGCTGGTCGGTGCCCTGCTCGGCCTGCTGGTGATCGACCGCCTGTCGCGCCGGGTCTTCCTGGTCGGGACTTTCTACCTCAGCGCAGCCGGCCTGGCGGTACTTGCCTACGCCGGCTTCGGCCCACTGGGCACCATCCTCGCCTTCGGCTTTTTTGCCTGCGTGATGGCGGCCGCGGTGAACCTGGAATTTGTCTACCCGCCGGAATTGTTCCCCACCCACCTGCGCGCCTCGGGGATCGGCCTGGCCGTGGCCGCCAGCCGCTTCGGCTCGGCGGTGGCGACCTTCCTGCTGCCCGTCGCGGTGCAGCAAGTCGGGGTGCACGCGGCGCTGGGAGTGTGCGTCGGCGTGCTGGTCGTCGGCGGCGTGTTCTGCCATTTGTTTGCACCGGAAACCAGCAAGGAAGACTTGTCGGGCGTCACGCCCGATACCGACCCAGGGTTATCGCCGGCGCTGTCCACACCCGTGGGGCGTACGCCGAAGTAACCGTTGAAGCGCGTCAGCGAGCGAGGATGAAGATGTCAGCGAACAGGCTTATCGACATGTATGCGGTCCAGGTGTTCATCGCGGTGGCCGAGGAAGGCAGCATGTCGGGCGCTGCAACGCGCATGGGCATTTCCCAGTCCGGGGTGTCGCAGATGGTGCGCCAGCTGGAAGACGAACTGGGCGTGGTGCTGGTCGACCGCACCACCCGCCCGCTGGCCCTGACTGCGTTCGGCGTGGCCTTGCGCAATCGCGGTTCGGTGTTGAGCGAGGAGTTGTCCCACCTCAAGGCCCAGGTGATCGACGCCGGGCGCGGCGTCAATCCGGACCTGCGCATCGGCCTGGTGGACTCCTTCGCCGCCACCTGCGGTTCGGTGTTCACCCGGCAATTGCTGGGCAAGGTGGCGCAGCTGTCGATTCGCACCGGGCTCAGCCCGCAGCAAGGCGAGTCCCTGCTGCGCCGCGACCTCGACCTGATCGTCACCAGCGACCCGCTGATGGACGCCAACGACGTGATTCGCTACCGGCTGTTTTCAGAGAAGTACTTTGTGATCACGCCCAACCAGCTGCGCAGCGAGATCAACTCGATCGAGGATGTGCGCGCGCTGGCCAACGTACTGCCGGTGGTGCGCTTCAACCGCATGTCCCAGGTGGGCCTGCAGATCGAGCGGCACCTGCGCAGCCTGAATGTGCGGGTACCCAACCGCCTGGAACTGGATAACGCCGATGCGTTGACCTCGATGGTCGCCGAGGGCATCGGCTGGGCGGTCACCAGCCCGATGTGTTTTCTGCAGGCCGCTTCGTGGGTGGACAAAGTGACCGCGCACCTCACCCCGGACCTGCACCTGGAGCGCTCGCTGTACCTGGTGGCGCGACGTGATGAATACAGCGCCTTTTTCGCCGATGCCTGCGAAACGGCGCGCAATGTGATCCTCCATTCCTTCCTGCCCAGGCTCAAGGCCCTGGGCACAGGGGTGGAGGCGTTAATTCAAATAGAAGAGGGTGATGCTCGTGAGTACTTTTGATGCTGCCGCTGCACGACTGGAAACCGATTACGTCGGTGAGGTGCACATTCCCGCCGGCAAGTTGTATGGGGTCAACTCGGTACGCGGGTTCGATAACCTCAGCGTGTCACCGTTGACCATCGCCCACTACACGGCGTTTCGCGACGCCTTCGCTCAGTGCAAGTGGGCAGCCGCCCTGGCCAATCGCGGCTGCGGCGTTATCGCCCAGCCGCAGTGCGAGGCGATTGTGCAGGCCTGTGGCGAAGTGATCGCCGGCCGCTGCGATGACTCGCTGATCGTCGATCTGCTGGAAGGCTCCGGCGGCACCTCCACCAACATGAACTTCAACGAAGTCATCGCCAATCGCGCGCAGCAGTTGCTGGGGCACGCGGCGGGCTCTTACGAGGTGGTGCACCCCAACGACCACGTCAATGCCTCGCAATCGACCAATGATGTCTACCCGGCGGCCCTGAAGATCGCCACCCACGCGATGCTCGGGCCGCTGATCGATGAAGTGGCCCAGTTGGCCGCCCGCTTCGACCAGAAAGCCGAGCAATTTGCCGATGTCCTGCACCTGGGCCGCACCTGCCTGCAGGACGCCCAGCCGATGCGCCTGGGCCAGCTGTTTTCCGGGTATGCCGCCCTCACCCATCGCCTCGGTGCGGAGCTGGCGGGCGTGCGCGAAAAACTGCGGACCCTGCCTCTGGGCGGCACCGCCATTGGCACCGGGTTCGGCGCGCCGGCGGCGTATCGCGCATCGGTCTATCAGCATCTGGTGCAGATCACGGGCATTGAGTACCAGGCCCCGGAGAATACCTTCGATGCCATGCAGAACATGGATGTGTTTTCGCGAGTCTCCGCCGAACTGCGCACGTGCTCGGCATCCCTGGCCAAGATCGCTTCGGACCTGACTCTGCTGTCGTCCGGGCCGGTGGGCGGGATCGGCGAATTGAAGCTGCCCGAAGCCCAGGCCGGTTCCTCGATCATGCCCGGCAAGGTCAACCCGGTACTGCCGATGGCAATGATCCAACTGAGCTTTGCAGTGATCGGCAACGATGCGGCGGTGGCGCAGGCGGTGCAGGCGGGCCAGTTGGAGATCAACCACTATGAGCCGCTGGTGGCGTCCCGCGTGTTCGACAGCATTGCGCTGCTGACCCAGGGCATCCAGCGGTTTCGCGAAAAGTGCATCAACGGGATCACCGCCGATACGTCGCGCAACGAGCAGCACCTGACCGCGTCGATGGCCGTCGCCACCGCCTTGGTGCCGCAGCTGGGCTACGCCCGTGTCAGCCAGCTGGCACGCCAATCGGTGGCACAGGGGCGTTCACTGCTGTCGATCCTGGAAGCGTCCGGGCTGATGAGCCAGGCCGAGGCCATGGCCGCAATCGAGCGCTCCTCGCGGCCGGTGTTCGAGGGCTGACACCCGTTGGGCCGTTACACCGTCAGCGTCTACGCTCAAGGCTTAGCCGGAGGGTTCAGCCATGTGCGGACGATTGACGCAGTACCGGGGCATTCATGACTTTGTCGCGGCCTTGAGCATGCCCAATGCCTGGGTCGATAACGCAGGCGACCAGGCGCGCTACAACGTCGCGCCGTCGACGCCGGTTGCGCTGTTGCACCTGGAGCAGGATGTGCTGCACGCCGATCGGGTGCGCTGGGGCTGGCGCCCGCATTGGGCCAGGGACCGTGCGGCGCCCATCAATGCCCGCGTGGAAAAAGTCGCCCAGGGGGCTTTCTTCCGCGCGATCTGGCCGCACCGCGCCATTGTGCCGGTAGACAACTGGTTTGAATGGGTGGACGAAGGCGGCCCGAAAAAGCAGCCCTACCTGATCCGTCGCCGGGACGGCGCGCCGGTGTTGTGCGCCGCCATCGGCCAACTGCCCGACGCCGATGAAGGCGCGGGCGAGCACGACGGGTTTGTGATCATCACCGCCGACAGCGCCGGCGGCATGGTCGATATTCACGACCGGCGGCCGGTGGTGCTCAATCCGGCACTGGCGCGTGAATGGCTCGACCCGGCAACGCCGCTAGCGCGTGCCGAGCAGTTGCTGTTGTTCCAGGGCGAACCCAGCGAAGTGTTTGAATGGTTCAAGGTCGGCACTGCGGTGGGCAATACACGCAACGACGGGCCCGGCTTGATTGAGCCCGTCGCCAGCTAGGCGGTTCGCCTCAGCGATAGCGTTCCAGCCAATGCGCGTAAGGCGCAGGCAAGGTCCAGGACGACTTCTCTACGCCCAGTTCCTTGGCGGCAAAGTAGGCCCAATGGGGATCAGCCAGGTGTGCTCGGCCGACCGACACCAGGTCCAGTTGGCCGGCCTGCAATGCGCCGTCTGCCAGTTGCGGGGTGCCAAAGCCCCAGGCCGAGGTCACCGGGATACCGGCTTCGCGGCGGACGCGCTCGGCAATCGGGCCCATGAACGCAGGCCCCCACGGGATGTTGGCGTCAGGGGTCGAGAAGCCCACGCTGACGCTCAGCAGGTCCAGGCCACCGGCCTTGAAACGACGGGCCAGTTCGATGGACTCGGTGAGGGTCTGTTCGTCACGGCCGTCGTATTCGATCACGCCGAAACGCGCGGTCAGCGGCAGGTTTTCCGGCCAGACTTCACGCACCGCCGCGAGGGTTTCCAGGAGGAAACGGCTGCGGTTGTCGAAGCTGCCACCGTAGGCGTCGGTACGCTGGTTGGAGTGCTCGGAGAAGAAGCTCTGGCCCAGGTAGCCGTGGGCGAAGTGCAGTTCGATCCATTCAAAGCCGGCGTCACGGGCACGGCGCGCGGCGTCGACGAAGTCCTGGCGCACCCGGGCGATGTCGTCCAGGGTCATGGCGCGTGGGACTTGGGGCAGGTTGGCACCGAACGCGATGGCCGACGGCGCGATGGTTTCCCAGCTGCGGGCATCGGAAGCCGGGATGTGGTCATCGCCTTCCCATGGGCGGTTGGCGCTGGCCTTGCGGCCGGCGTGGCCGATCTGGATGCCCGGCACGGAACCGGCGGCCTTGATGGCCTTGACCATCGGCACGAAAGCCTCGGCGTGGGCGTCGCTCCACAGGCCGGCGCAGCCGGGGGTGATGCGGCCTTCCGGCGCGACTGCCGTGGCTTCGACTACCAGTAGGCCGGCACCGCCACGGGCCATGCTGGCCAGGTGCACGTGGTGCCAGTCATTGACGATGCCGTCTTCGGCCATGTACTGGCACATCGGCGGAATGGCGATGCGATTGCGCAGGGTGACGTCTTTGAGGGTGTAGGGTTCGAACAAGGCGGACATGGGGGACTCCAGGAGCGAGTGAGTGATTCGATAGTTCGATGGTAATCGAACTATGGTATTCGATGATACCCCCCTGTTATGCTTCGTTTCATGCGAGCCTTTAAACACCCCACCCTTGAAGACCTGACACTCGAGCGCCTGCTCTACGCGCTGAGTGATCCGGTGCGCCTGGAAATCGTGCGGTGCCTGGCCAGTGTGCCGGAGGCTACCTGCGGTGAATTGGACGGCGGGCGGCCGAAGTCGAGCATGTCCCATCACTTTCGCGTGTTGCGCGACGCAGGCCTGGTGCAGACCCGCAGCGTCGGCACCACCCACATGAACTCACTGCGCGGGGATGTGCTGGAAAGCCGCTTCCCCGGCCTGCTTGAGTGCATCCTCGCGCAGCGTTAAGCACCGGTCACTCCAGCAAGGCAATCAACCGCGGCTCGATGGCCGCCGCCCCGATCTCCAGCACCGCCACCGTCACCGGCAACTTGAACCGCCGTCGCCCGGCACTGCCCGGATTCACATACAGCGTTGTGTCACGCCATTCGATCAACGGCTTGTGCGAGTGGCCGGTGATCACCAGCCGCGTGTGGGCCTCGAGCAACGCGGGGACGTCGGCGATGTCATGCACCACCAGCGTCTGCCAGCCCAGCAAGTCGATAACCAGATGGTCGGGCACCTGCGCCGCCCACGCTGCGTCCTGGTCATTGTTGCCGCGCACCCCATGAACCGGCGCGATGCGCGCCAGTTGCGCGAGAATTTCGGGGCTGCCGATATCACCGGCATGGATGATCTGCCCGCATCCCTGCAACGCCGCCACGGCTTCAGGGCGCAACAGGCCGTGGGTATCGGAAATCACGCCAACTTTCATGGAACCTCCTGGGGGTTGGACAGCCATGATGCGCGGCAAACAGGCATGCCATCCAGGTGCACGCAGTCTTTGCCATTGCGTTTGGAGGCATACAGATTGTGGTCGGCGCACTTGAGCACCGCCGACAGATCGGCGCCGGCGGTAAAGCGCGTCATGCCCGCACTGCACGTGTAGTCATGGGGCGGCGCGACACTTTCGCGAATGGCCTGCAGCAGGCGCAGGGCATATTCGGTGGCGATATAAGGATCATCGCCGACCAGCAAGACGCCAAACTCCTCGCCGCCAATCCTGCCAAAACTGTGGCTGCCACGGGTGGATTTCAGGCAGGTGGCCATCGCGCAGAGGATCCGGTCGCCCACGTCATGGCCGAACTGGTCATTCTTCAACTTGAAACTGTCGATATCCAACATCATGAAGTAACCGGTCTCACCGGCTGCCAGCACTTTGGCGAAACTCTCCATAAAGGCGCGTCGGTTCAACAGAGACGTCAGGTAATCGGTGTGTGCGAGTTCGCGAAACTCACTCTCGACCAGCAGCACCGAACGCAGATTATTCAAGTATGAGTAGCTCAGGATGAAGCCAACAGACACGGATGACAGGCAAAAAATCAACAGGTAAATCTCGATGCCCGCGTACAACCCCACGGGCACAGTGGGCCAGATCACGATCCAGACCAAGGCTGCGCACGTCAGAAAGTCCTGGGCCGTGATAAACAGTATGGCGCTGCTGAGCACCAGGGTCAGTGCCAGCGGCAAGGCAAATACTTGCAGCTCAAGGTTGGCGCGCATCACATAGGCAAAGCCAACGCTCAGCAACACCATGTAGGCAACGCCGAGCAGTCGCCACAAGTAAAAATTGGACACCACGCTGTGAAGCCTGCAGACCACCAGCAGGCACAGCGTGATCAGCAGTTTATCCAGGCCGAACGTCACCAGTGGGTCAGCCATCAACACGCCCAGCCAGGCGATAACGCCGATGACTTCGGCCTGTGAGATCGCCGGTGACAGTAGCCTTTGCATCCGTGGCCGCAGCTTCAAATTAGCCGGCATCCTTTCATTCCCTGTGCATGAATTGCCTATAGGCCAGCAGCCTGGTCCGATTGCAGGCTGTGCAGGCTGATCGCGAATGAATAAGCCATAAAACGTCGGACCAACACGACAAACGGCGGCAGCACTTCAAGCTGGGTCTTGGAATGAATCTTAAAGTAGCCCCTGTCCGCCCCTTCACGAACCAAACGAATGACATGCGTCTTGGACACCGACAATTGCTCGGCCAATGAAAGATAGGAAGAAGAGCGAAAACCGGCCCCGGTCTTGTCCAGCGCACACGCGTCGTTATAGATAGCCAACATCAACAGGTGCCCGGCATCCCGATTAACCAGCCAATAACATTCAGGCAGGAGTTGATCGAGGGTCACGTTAGCCTCGAACATTCTCGCAAATCCCTTGAAATAAACCGCCAGGAACGCGCGGTCATCCAACTCGCCCAGTTGTTGAATCAGGCTGTTTTGCGGGTACAGCATGGCCAATGGCTCAACGACGCACGCGAGCATCGACCTGACCTCCCGGCATGCCTGGGACGACGGGCTGAAGACCCGCAGACGGCTGTCGTCCGGATGACCCGCTACCTTCATGAACCCCAGCGCCCTGAACAGCAGGAATATTGATTCCAAGCCATTGCGCGAACAAAACCCGCGCGCCACGCACAGCGCCTTGACTTTGGAGAGTAACGGCACCGCCTGCGAAAAATAGGCGCTCAGTAGCGCAAAAGACACCATCAAGCGGTTGAACTTCAACGCCGTCTTGTAAAAAAACGGTCGCTTTGAATAGGGTTCGAGCAACAAGGCGTAATGCGTGCGAATGCACACCTCAAACTCGACATGACTTTCAACCACGCGCGCCGAATCATCCAGCGCCAACTTCAACGAACGACTGCACATGAGAAAGAGCCCTGATCAAACAACCTGAATTCACTGATTTCAATTGCAGACTTTCTGCAACCAGGTCTCACAACAACTCACGACAGAATAGATACCAGTAATGGCGTTTTGCCTTGGTCGCAATTTATCCTGAATGAAGTACCGGACCGCGTTCCTACCAAAATTGTTCCAACCGCTGGAGGGGGTGGACAACTCTTGTGACATTTACCCAAAAGGCGATAGCACGCTCGAAAACCACGGCCAGGCAGGCCGAATCAGCCCAAGCCGACTTAAACGTTTCAGTCCCCGCGCGAACCTTACCCCCCTGCCGGCGTCCGAGCTAAGGCACTGTTGCCGACCGCCGCCGCGAGGTTCCCGTTTGAAAGCCGCCATCATCAAAAAGTACCGCCTGATCATCAAGACCATGGGCTACGTGGGCTGGGCCCTGTTCTGGCTGTTGCTGTGGGACGTTGCCGTCACCGTGGACTTCATGCTGTTCCTGACCACCAAGATCAACCTGCCGCTGATGCCGCTGACGTTGCTGGGTTCGGCGCTGGTGGTGCTGATCAGTTTTCGTAACAGCAGCGCCTACAACCGCTGGTGGGAAGCCCGCACGTTGTGGGGGGCGATGGTCAACAATTCGCGCAGTTTCGCCCGCCAGGTGCTGACCCTGCTCGATGACCCCGACGGCGAAGTGAACCCGGTCAAGGCCACGCTGTTGCGTCGCCATGTGGCTTACGTGAACTGCCTGGCCGCGCACCTCAAGGGCGAGCCGTGCCCTGAAGAAGTGCGCGCGTTTATCCCGTCCGAAGAGTTCGCGCGCAACGGCGCCACCAACAATTTTGCCAATGACATCCTGACCGGCTCGGCGGCGCTGCTGGCCAGGGAATACAAGACCGGGCACCTGGACAGCATCCGCCTGGCGCGGCTGGAATCGACCCTGGTGGACTTGTCCAACGCCCAGGGCGGCATGGAACGGATCGCCAACACGCCCCTGCCCTACCCCTACGTGTATTTTCCGCGCCTGTTTATCTCGCTGTTCTGCCTGATCGTGCCGGTGGGCCTGGTCGAATCCCTGGGCTGGTTCACGCCGCTGGCCTCCACGGTGGTGGGCTTCATGCTGCTGGCCATCGAGCGCATCGGCACCGACCTGCAAAGCCCGTTCAACTCCAGCGAGCACCAGATCCAGATGGAAACCATCTGCGAAACCATCGAGAAAAACCTGCAGTCCATGCAGCGTGATGCGCTGGGTGGCGACCGGATCGGTTGACCGCCCACTTCGGCCTCAAGTGCGTGCCCGCGCAGTCGATATACAGGGGGTACGCATGGGCAGCACCTCCCCGATAACAACACATGCGACGCTCGACGCTACTGTTTTCCCCTTGCCAAAACTATAAATACCCGCGGGTGAAGTCATGAATATCAAGCAGAAGCTGACCTGGGCCTTTGCGGCCATCGCGTGCCTGCCGGTCATCCTGGTGGCCGTCCTGGTGGTGCTGAATGTGCGCGAGGGGGCCCTGGCCAATTTCCTCGACAGCAGCGGCCGCGAGATCCGCCAGATCGACAATGGCATGCAGCAGTTCTTCGATGGCATCAGCCAGAACGTCGATTATGTGGCCAAGGACCCGCGCGTTGTCGCGGCCAAGGACCTCAAGAACTACGCCGGCGCCGACGCCGCGCAAATCCCCCTCACCCCCACGAACAAAGACCTGCTGGATATTTTCGACCAGTTCGCCAAAAGCCATCCCAGCACCGCCTACCTGTCCCTGGGCCTGAGCGACGGCGGCTACGCCAGCTGGCCGGACGACACCAAACTGAACAACTACGACCCGCGCGTGCGCCCCTGGTACAAGGCGGCCATCGCCGCGCCGGGCAAAACCGTGCGCACCGGTGCGTATTACTGGGCGCCGGACGACGTGGTATTGATCGGCACCGTGCACACCGTGGCCGACGCCACCGGCAACATCCTCGGCGTGGTCGGCCTGGACGTGTCGCTCAAGCAGCTCACCGAACTGGTGCGCAACATCAAGCTGGGCGACAGCGGCTATCTGATGCTGGTGGAAGCCAACGGCAACGTGCTGGTGGACCCCAGCGACGCCAAGCATAACTTCAAGCCCCTCGCCGATCTCGGCGCCAACTACGCCGAACTGGCCAAGCGCGGCGACGGCGTGACCCAGGTCGACATCGATGGCGTGGCCTACATGGCCAACGTGGTCAGCTCCAAGGACCTGGGCTGGCGCTTCATTGGCCTGATCAAGCGCGACGAAGTGATGGCCGGTGCGACGAGCCTCACGTGGTTGATCGCTGCGATTGCGGCAGCACTCGCCGTGGTCTTCGCGATTGTCGGCGCCAGCTTTGCCAGCGTGATCGTGCGCCCGATTCGCGGGGTCGCCAACGGCCTGCAGGAGATCGCCGAAGGCGAAGGCGACCTGACACGCCAGCTCACGGTGCAGGGCAAGGACGAAACCGCCACCCTGGCGGGCTGGTTCAACCAGTTCCTGGGCATGATCGCGCAGTTGGTGCAGCGTATCGGCAATGCCTCCTCCGACCTGCAGACCGCCGCCGCCGACACCAGCGAAGTCGCGCACAACATGAACCAGGCCGCCGGCCGTCAACGCGAAGCGGTGGAACTGGTCAGCACCGCCTTCAACGAGATGGTGGCCACCGCCAACGAAGTCGCCCGCTCCTGCAGCGCCGCCGCCACCAGCGCCGATGAAGGCTATCGCGACGTGCACGACGGCCAGCAGCATATCGGCGAAGCGACCGGCAGCGTGCTCAAGCTCAGCGAAGACCTGCAGCGCTCGACCCAGACCATGCAGCAGCTGGAGCAGGACAGCAAAAACATCAACACCATCCTCGACACCATTCGCTCGATTGCCGAACAGACCAACCTGCTGGCGCTCAACGCCGCGATTGAAGCCGCGCGCGCCGGTGACCAGGGCCGTGGTTTCGCGGTGGTTGCCGACGAAGTGCGGGCCCTGGCACGGCGCACCGCCGACTCCACCGGCGAGATCGACAGCCTGTTGGGCAACCTCGCCCGCCGCACCCAGGAAGTCACCCAGCAGATGCAAGGCAGCCTGCTGGTGTCGCACACCAGCGTGGAGCGCATCCAGCAGGCGCGCGACAGCTTCGACAAGATCCGTGGCTCTGTGGATTCGATCCGCGACCAGAACACCCAGATCGCCACCGCCGCCGAGGAACAGCACCAGGTCGCGGAGGAGATCAACCGGCACATCGCGCAGATCCACGCCGATGCGCAGTTGGTCGAAGGCTTTGCGCATTCGGCGCAGACCGGTTCGGGTCGCCTGACCGATATTTCCGGCCAGCTCAAGGGCCTGGTGGGACGCTTCAAGTTCTGACCGGCCATGCGCGGCAATCGCCTGCAGGGAGCAGGCGAACGCCGCGCGTATTCGCTACTATGTGCAGCAGTTGCCCGCCCATAGTCAGATCGATCCGGAGCCTCAATGCCCAACCCCAAGGACACTGCCCCCGACAGCAGCGCCCCGATGATTCCCGAGCAGCGGCGTGAGTTGATCCTGCGCCAGTTGCGCAAGCATCAAGTGCTCAGCGTGCATCAGTTGATGGAGATGTTCGACTGCTCGCACATGACCGTGCGCCGCGACATCGCCCTGTTGGAACAGGACGGCCGCGCGTATTCGGTGACCGGTGGGGTGCGTATTGCCAGCCAGCTGCACAGCGAGCCCAGCCATCAATCCAAGGCCGTCGTCGAATTGCCGCAGAAGCAGGCGATGGCGCGATTGGCCGCGCGGCTGCTGCACGCGGACATGACGGTGTACCTGGATGCCGGCACCAGCACGCTGGAGATCGTGCCCTACATCAAGGCGCTGTCGGGGATGACCGTGGTGACCAACGATTTCGGGATCGTGCAGGCCTTGATGGACGCGCCGCAGGTGACGGTGATCCACACCGGCGGGCAACTCGACCATGACAACCATTCTTCGGTCGGCGGCCTGGCGGTGGCCACCCTGCGCCAGGTGGTCACGGACATCGCGTTTGTGTCGACCAGCTCGTGGGACCTGCACCGCGGCATCACCACGCCCTCGGCGTTGAAGGTCGAGGTCAAGCAAGTGGCGATGCAATCTGCGTCCCAGGTCGTGCTGGTGGCGAGCAGTTCCAAATACGGCACCTTCAGCATGTACCGCATCACCGGGCTGGAACCGTTCGACATCATCATCAGCGACGACGCCCTCGCCCCGGCTGCCGCCGATGGCATCCGCAAGCGTGGCATCGAACTGATGCTACCCAGCGACCCGCCGCCCGCCTGACCCACCCCCTCGCCGGCAACCCAGCGCCTACCTGTTGATCTCTATTGCCAACCAAAAATCCCCACGGCCACCCCTCCCCCCGTGTGGGAGCCGTCGAGCCCCAGCGAGGCCGCGAAGACGGCAGCATGGGCACCAGAGATCTACCTGCCCCCCCTCGCCAGCAACCCAGCGCCCACCTAGTGATCTCTATCACCAAGCAAAAACCCCCAAAGCCCCCGCCGCCCCCCTTGTGGGAGCCGTCGAGCCCCAGCGAGGCCGCGAAGACGGCAGCATAGGCGCTAGAGATCTACCTCCCCCACACCCCTCGCCTGCCGCCCCCCAGCTCAACGCACCTTCCAGTCCCGCAACCACTGCAGCCCCGCCGACGTATCGCCCCGTGGCCGGTACTCACAGCCGACCCAACCGTCATACCCCAGTTGATCCATCAGCTCGAACAGATACGCGTAGTTCACCTCACCCAGGTCCGGCTCATGGCGGTCCGGCACGCCGGCAATCTGGATGTGGCCGATGCCGTCGAAGTCGCGGCGCAACTTGGTGGCCAGATCACCCTCGACAATCTGGCAGTGATAGCAGTCGAACTGCACCTTGAGGTTGTTCGCGCCAACTTCACGGCAGATGGCGTGCGCCTGGTCCTGGCGATTGAGGAAAAACCCCGGCATGTCGCGGGTGTTGATCGGCTCCAGCAGCACCGTGACGCCGACCTTGGCCGCCGCCGCGCTGGCGTAGGCCAGGTTCTCCAGGTACACGGCGTGATGACGCTCGCGCAAGGACTCCGACGGCAACAGCCCGGCCATCACATGCACACGGGAATTGCCCAGCACCGCGGCATAGTCCAGCGCCCGGTCGAAGCCGCTGCGAAACTCGGCCTCACGCCCCGGCAGCGTGGCGATACCGCGCTCCCCGGCGGCCCAGTCGCCTGGCGGCGCGTTGAACAGCGCCTGCTCCAGGCCGTTGTCGCTCAGGCGCTGCTTGAGTGCCTCGGCGCTGTAGTCGTAGGGAAACAGATACTCCACCGCGTCAAAACCATCGGCCTTCGCCGCAGCGAAGCGCTCGAGGAAATCATGTTGCGGATACAGCATGCTCAGGTTGGCAGCAAAACGAGGCATAAAAGCTCCCAGGATTCAGACAAAAGGCCAGATCAGCAGGGTTATCAGGAAACCCAAAGTACCGAGCAACGTGGTGATCACCGTCCACGTGCGCAAACCGTCCGCGACGTTGAGCCCGGCAAGCTTGGTGAAGATCCAGTAGCCGGCGTCGTTGATATGCGACATCGCCAGCCCGCCACCGCCCATGGCCAGGCACAGCAGCGCCATGTGGTTGGGGGTGAGGTTGAGCGTCACGATCAGCGGGCTGATGATCCCCGCCGTGGTCACCAGGGCCACGGTGGTCGAACCCTGCACCGCGCGCAGCAACATGGTCAACAAGAAGCCCAGCGCCAGCACCGGCAGGCCAGTGGTGCGCAGCATGTCGGAGACTACCGCGCCGATGCCGGTGTCCACCAGCACCTTGCCGAACACGCCGCCGGCACCGGCAATCAGGATCACCATGGCCACACCCGGCAAGGCCGAGCCGATCACGTCGGACACCTGGCTGCGGCTCCAGCCCCGGCGCGAACCGAGCAGCCAGGCGCACAGCAACGTATCGATCAGCAGCGCCACCAGCGGCGCGCCGAGTACGGTCATGACCCCACGCAGGGTCGACTCGATCGGCAGCAACGAGGTCGCCAGGGTACCCAGCAGAATCAGCACGATCGGCAGCAAAATCAGGCCGACAATCAAGCCGAAACCCGGTGCAGGCGCCGCCGGCAGCTTGGCGGCGATGGCGCTGGTGGATTCCTCCAGGCCCATGTGCGACTCGGCCACGGCACTCTGTTGCACCGCCTGTGGGTTGCCGTTGGTCCAGGCGCGCAAGTCTTCATTGGTCACGTGCGGGCCGTACACTTCGGCGCGGATATCGTCGGTCATCGGGTAGAAACGGCGGGTCATGCGCCCCGCCACGCGGTAGCCGATGTAGCACAGCAATGCGGTGATCGGCAGGCCGAACATCAGCACGCGGCCCAGGTCGGCACCCAGTTGGCTGGCGGCAGCCACGGCACCGGGATGGGGCGGCAGGAAGGCATGCACGGTCAGCAGCGCCGCACACATCGGCAGGGCGAACACCAGCAGCGGCTTGCGCGCGCGGCGGGCCACGCCATAGGCCAGCGGCATCAGGATAATCACCCCGACCTCGAAGAACACCGGCACCCCAATAATGAACCCGGCGATGGTCAAGGCCAGCGGCGTGCGGCTATTGCCGAAACGCTCGATCAGCGACTTCGCCAGGGCCTCGGCACCGCCGGACAGCTCGATAATCCGCCCGATCATCGCGCCCAGGGCAATGATGATCGCGATATGCCCCAGGGTCTTGCCCATGCCGCCTTCGATGGTCGCGACCAGGTCAGCCGGCTTCACCCCGGCCACCAGCGCGACCACGATACTGACCAGCATCAGCGCCACAAACGGCTGGAATTTGTATTTGAGTACCAAAAACAGCAGCAGCGCGATGCCCGCGCCGGCGGTTAACATCAGAATCAATGGGCTCATGCGGGTAAGTCCTGTTGTTATTGTTTTTTTAAGCAAGCCGGGTCCGTCGAGCGTCAAACCAGGCGCTCGGGCAGCACTTGCGGTGTGTCTTGCGGGTTACCAGTGCGCGCCGAACGTCTCGCGCAATTCATCCAGTGCCGCCTGATCCAGCGGCGCCGGCCGAGGGTTGCTCATCAACCACAGCCGTGCGGTTTCTTCCAACTCTTCCAGCGCGTAGCTGGCCTTGGCCACCGAGCTTTCCCAGACCACCGGACCGAGGCGTTCAAGCATCACCCCGCGCACGCGGTTGGCCAGTTGCGCGACTTGCTCGGCGACCTTGGGCGAACCCGGGCGCTGGTAGCCGATCAGTGGAATGTGCCCGACTTTCATCACTTGATAAGGCGTGAGCGGCGGCAAGATATCGTCCGCGCGCCACACCCCGGCCAGGGTCAACGCCACCAGGTGGGTGGAGTGGGTATGCACCACGCCGCCGACACTCGGGTTGCGGTCGTAGACCTGGCGATGCAGGGCCAGGGTCTTGGACGGCTTGTCCCCGGACACCCACTCGCCCTTCAGGTTGACCTTGGCAATGGCGCCAGGCGCCAGGCGACCGAGGCACACATCCGTCGGCGTGATCAGCCAGCCATCGTCGAGGCGCGCGCTGATATTGCCGGCACTGCCCACGGTGTAGCCGCGCTGGTACAGGCTATGGCCGACGTCGCAGATTTCTTCGCGCAGGGCCTGCTCGTCGGTGCCGCTCATTGCGCACCTCCGGCCAATTGCGCGAGGGCTTTGGTGAAGAAGTCGCGGCCACCGAAGTTGCCGGATTTCAGCGCGAGTGCCAGCGGCTCGGCAGAACTGCTGACGGTGGCCGGCACGCCCGGATCAATCTGCGCCCCGATCTGCAACAGGTTGACCCCGAGCGCCTTGACCACCGCGCCGGAGGTTTCGCCGCCGGCAATCACAAAGCGTCGCACGCCTTGCTCGCGCAATCCCGCCGCAATCGCCCCCAAGGCATTCTCCACCAGCGCGCCGGCGCGTTCGACGCCGAGCTGCTGTTGCACCGCCTTGACCTCGTCCGGGGTGCTGGTGGCGTAGATCAATACGGTGTGTGCACTGCCCTGGGCAAACGCCAGCGCCTGGGCCACCACCGGCTCACCGGCGGCCAGGGCCAGCGGGTCGATGCGCAGCGCCGGGCGCCCCGCTTCGCACCAGGCGGCGACCTGGCCGAGGGTCGCCGACGATGCACTGCCAGCCAGCACAACCTCGCCGCCGCTGATGCTCGGCAACGCCGCCGCGTCGAGATCACGCAGTTTGCCGGCGCGACGGAAATTGCCCGGCAAGCCCAAAGCCAGGCCCGAGCCGCCGGTGAGCAATGGCAAGTCGGCGCAGGCACTGCCGAGGGTGTAGAGATCCTGGTCCGACAGCGCGTCGGCGATGGCAATGCCCACGCCTTGCGCGCGCAGTTCGGCAATCTTGTTGCGCGTGGCCTCGACGCCGGCAGCGATGCTGTCATAACGCAGCAGCCCGACCGGCAGTTGGGTCTGGCTTTGCAGCACGCGCACCAGATTCGCGTCGCCCATCGGCGTCAGCGGGTGATGCTGCATGCCCGACTCGTTGAGCAGTTGGTCCTGCACAAACAGATGCCCGCGAAAAATCGTGCGGCCGTTTTCCGGGAACGCCGGGCAAGCCAAGGTGAAATCACTGCCCAGCGCCTTGAGCAAAGCTTCGCTGACCTGGCCGATATTGCCGGCGGCGGTAGAGTCGAAGGTCGAGCAGTACTTGAAGAAAATCTGCTCGCACCCCTGCTCGCGCAGCCAGGCCAGTGCGGCCAGGGACTCCTCGACCGCCTCGGCGACCGGTGTCGTGCGCGACTTGAGCGCGATCACAATCGCGTCCGCATCCAGCCCGGCCGCGACTTCGCGGCTGGGGATGCCGATGCTTTGCACTGTGCGCATGCCGCCACGCACGAGCATGTTGGCGAGGTCGGTGGCGCCGGTGAAGTCGTCAGCGATGCAGCCCAGCAAGGGGCGTGCCGTTGGGTTAGTCATGCGGCGTTCCTCACACAGGCTCAGGCTTGGCAGTCGGCAGATCGATGCCGGGGAAAATCTTGATCACCGCCGAGTCGTCCTCACGGCCAAAACCGGCACTGGAGGCCTGCATGAACATCTGGTGCGCGGTCGCCGAGAGCGGCAGCGGGAATTTGCTCGCGCGGGCAGTATCCAGCACCAGGCCGAGGTCCTTGACGAAAATATCCACCGCCGACAGCGGCGTGTAATCGGCCTTGAGAATGTGCGGCACGCGGTTTTCGAACATCCAGGAATTGCCGGCGCTGTGGGTGATCACCTCGTACAAGGCGTCCGCATCCACCCCTTCGCGCAGGCCCAGGGCCATGGCTTCGGCAGAGGCGGCAATGTGCACCCCGGCGAGCAACTGGTTGATGATTTTCACCTTGGAGCCCAGGCCATGCACATCGCCCAAGCGGTAGACCTTGCCCGCCATGCCAGCCAGCACGGCTTCGGCCTTGGCGTAGGCCGCTTGCGGGCCGGAGGTCATCATGGTCATTTCGCCGGCCGCCGCCTTGGCCGCGCCACCGGAGATCGGCGCGTCCAGGTACAGCAGGCCCTGGTCCGCCAGGCGCTGGCCAAGCTCGACGGCATAGGTCGGGGCCACGGTGGCGCAGCCGATCACCAGGCTCGCCGGGCGCAACGCCGCCACCGCGCCGCCTTCACCGAACAGGACGGTTTCGGTCTGCTCGGCGTTGACCACCACGGTGATGATCACATCACAGGCATCCGCCATCAGCGCCGGCGACGCGCACGCCACCCCGCCTTCGCTGGCGAACTGCTGGGTCACCGCGTCGCGCACATCACAGGCATGCACATTAAAGCCTGCGCGCAACAGCGAACGGGCAATGCCCAGCCCCATCGCGCCCAGACCGATCACACCGACATTCTTATTATTCATGGGGTACTCCAGGGGTAAACGGCGGCTCGCGCTACACCGGCGAGCCGCATTGGAATTGCAGTCGATCATCCACCAATGAACGGATTATGTGAAGTTATTTTTCGATTTAACATTTATTAACATCGCAAGTGCTGACGCACCCCCCATCGCCTCGCCCCACACGAACTCATCGCTTGCACTTGTGCTTTACGTATTATGGTATACCATCATACGAAATCCACTCACATCAGACGGAGCAGCCCATGAGTTTCGAAATCCGCAAGATCGTCAGTTACGTAGAAGAAACCTTCATTGAAGGCGGCAAGGCCTCGGACACGCCGGTGACCATGGTCGGTCTGGCCGTCGTGTTGAAAAACCCGTGGCTGGGTCGCGGTTTCGTCGAAGACCTCAAGCCGGAGATCCGCGCCAATTGCTCCGACCTCGGTGCACTGATGGTCGAGCGCCTGGTGGGCATCATCGGCGGCGCCGAGAAGATCGAAGCGTACGGCAAGGCCGCCGTCGTGGGCGCCGATGGCGAGATCGAACACGCGAGCGCAATCATCCATACCCTGCGCTTCGGCAATCACTACCGTGAAGCGGTCAAGGCCAAGAGCTACCTGAGCTTCACCAACAAGCGCGGCGGCCCTGGCACCTCGATCCAGATCCCGATGATGCACAAGGACGACGAAGGCCTGCGCTCGCACTACATCACCCTGGAAATGCAGATCGAAGACGCCCCGCGTGCCGACGAAATCGTCGTGGTGCTGGGCTGCGCCGATGGCGGCCGCCTGCACCCACGGATCGGCAACCGTTATATCGACCTGGAAGAACTGGCCGCCGAAAAGGCCCAGTAATCCCGGCGGCTAACACCCTAATAAAAAGGTATGCAGGAGCGCTCCATGATTCGGCTCACCGCTGAACGCACCCCGGCTGGCACCAGTTATCTGGCGACCGGCCAAGGCCAGCCTGTGGTTTTGATCCACGGCGTGGGCCTGAACAAAGAAATGTGGGGCGGGCAAGTCGTTGGCCTGGCCACGAATTACCGCGTGATCACCTATGACATGCTCGGCCATGGCGCCAGCCCGCGCCCGGCCGCCGGCACGCCGCTGCTGGGTTATGCCGACCAGTTGCTGGAACTGCTCGACCACCTGCAATTGCCTCAGGCCACGGTGATCGGTTTTTCCATGGGCGGCCTGGTCGCCCGGGCGTTTGCCCTGCATTACCCGCAGCGCCTGCAAGGCCTGGTGGTGCTCAACAGTGTGTTCAACCGCAGCCCGGAACAGCGCGCCGGCGTGATCGCACGCACTGCCCAGGCCGCCGAGCATGGCCCGGACGCCAATGCCGAGGCCGCGCTGTCGCGCTGGTTCAGCCGCGAATACCAGGCGGCCAACCCGGCGCAGATCGCCGCGCTGCGTGAAACCCTGGCGGGCAACGACCCCCAGGGCTACCTGACCACCTACGAACTGTTCGCGACCCAGGACATGTACCGCGCCGACGACCTCAAGGGGTTGCGCGTGCCGACCCTGGTCGCCACCGGCGAACTCGACCCGGGCTCGACCCCGGAAATGGCCCGGCAACTGGCCGATCGTATTCCCGGCGCCACCGTTGCGGTGCTGGCCGAACAACGGCATATGATGCCGGTAGAATCGCCACGCCTGGTCAACCAGCTGCTGCTGGGCTTCCTCGACACGGTGTACGCCCAAAACAATCCAATCAAGGGGATCGTTGCATGACACTCGCACGCTTCCAGATGTGCATCGGCGGTGAATGGGTCGATGCCCTGTCCGGCAAGACTTTCGACAGCCTCAACCCGGCCCTGGCCGAGCCTTGGGCGCAACTGCCCGACGCCGACGAAGCGGATGTAGAGCGCGCCGTGCAAGCGGCGCAGACTGCCTTCGACAGCCCGGCCTGGCGTGGCCTCACCGCCACCGCGCGCGGCAAGTTGCTGCGTCGCCTGGGCGATTTGATTGCCGAGAACAAAGAGCAACTGGCCCAGCTGGAAAGCCGCGACAACGGCAAGCTGATCCGCGAGACGCGCGGCCAGGTCAGCTACCTGCCGGAGTTCTTCCACTACACCGCCGGCCTGGCCGACAAACTCGAGGGCGGCACGCTGCCCCTCGACAAGCCCGACCTGTTCGCCTACACCGTGCACGAAGCCATGGGCGTGGTCGCAGCAATCATCCCCTGGAACAGCCCGCTGTACCTGACCGCGATCAAGCTCGCACCGGCCCTGGCGGCGGGCAATACCATCGTGATCAAGCCGTCGGAGCACGCCTCGGCGACCATCCTCGAACTCGCGCGCCTGGCCCTCGAAGCCGGGATTCCGCCGGGCGTGGTCAACGTGGTCACCGGCTACGGCCCCAGCACCGGCGCTGCCCTCACCCGCCACCCGCTGGTGCGCAAGATTGCCTTTACCGGCGGCGCGGCCACGGCACGGCATGTGGTGCGCAGCAGCGCGGAGAACTTCGCCAAGCTGTCTTTGGAACTGGGCGGCAAGTCACCGAATATCATCTTTGCCGACGCCGACCTCGACAGCGCCATCAATGGCGCGATTGCCGGCATCTACGCGGCGTCCGGGCAGAGTTGCGTGTCGGGTTCGCGCCTGCTGGTGCAGGATGAAATCTACGATGAGTTCGTCGAGCGTCTGGTGGCGCGCGCCCAACGCATCCGCATCGGTAACCCGCAGGACGACGCCAGCGAAATGGGGCCCATGGCCACCGCGCAGCAACTGGCCGTGGTCGAAGGCCTGGTGGCCGATGCCATCGCCGAGGGCGCGCGCCTGCGCACCGGTGGCAAGCGTCCGCAGAATCTGGGTGAAGGCTGGTTCTATGAGCCGACGCTGTTCGAATGCGACCGCAACTCGATGAAGATCATGCAGGAAGAAGTCTTCGGCCCGGTGGCCTCGGTCATCCGGTTCAAGGACGAAGCCGAGGCATTGGCGATCGCCAACGACTCGCAGTTCGGCCTCGCCGCTGGCATCTGGACCCGCGACCTCGGCCGCGCCCATCGCCTGGCGCGGGATGTGCGCTCGGGGATCATCTGGGTCAACACCTACCGCGCGGTCTCGGCCATGGCGCCCATCGGCGGTTTCAAGAACAGCGGCTACGGACGCGAAAGCGGCATCGATTCGGTGCTGGCCTACACCGAGCTGAAAACGGTGTGGATCAACCTCTCCCAGGCGCCGATGCCTGATCCTTTTGTGATGCGTTAAGAGACCCCGACCATGATCGAACCCGGCATTTACAAAGACGTCATGAGCTCCTTCCCTTCCGGCGTCACGGTGGTCACCACCCTCGACCCGGACGGCGGCATCGTCGGCATCACCGCCAGCGCGTTCAGCGCGCTGTCGATCGACCCGGCCCTGGTGCTGTTCTGCCCCAACTATGCGTCGGACACCTACCCGATCCTGCGCGACAGCAAGCGTTTCGCGATTCATCTGCTGTCCGCCGACCAGACCGCCGAGGCCTATGCCTTCGCCGGCAAAGGCAAGGAGAAGGCCAAGGGCATCGAGTGGCACCTCAGCGAGCTGGGCAACCCGCTGCTGGCCAAGGCCACGGCAATCATCGAATGCGAGTTGTGGCGCGAATACGACGGCGGTGACCACGCAATCATTGTCGGCGCGGTGAAGAACCTGATCCTGCCCGCGCAGCCGGTCACGCCGATGATCTATCACAAAGGCAAGCTGGGCCCGCTGCCCACCCTGGCCTGAGGAGCTGATTGATGAGCACTGAAAAATACCAGCAGGGCCTGAAGATCCGCACCCAAGTGCTGGGCGAGGCCTACGTGCAGCGTTCGATCGACAACGCCGATGATTTCACCCGGCCGCTGCAGGAGATGGTCACCGAGTACTGCTGGGGCCACGTGTGGGGCCGTGAGGGTTTGTCGCTTAAAGAACGCAGCATGATAAACTTGGCAATGATTTCGGCCCTCAATCGGCCCCACGAACTCAAGCTGCATGTGCGCGGCGCCTTGCGTAACGGGCTGAGTCGTGAACAAATACGCGAAATTCTGCTTCAGGTCGGTATTTATTGCGGGGTTCCCGCCGCCGTGGACAGTTTCCGACTGGCCCGGGAAGCGTTCGCCGACGCCGATGCCGAGGCCTCCAGTTAACCGCTACATTCAGAGCAGACCCCATGAAACGCCTGCCACTCGACGACAGCTTCAAGGTCAATCACAACCCGGTCACCCTGCGCGAAATCGTGTTGGAGAAACTGCGCAGCGCCATCATGAACTTCCAGCTGTTGCCGGGTGACCGCCTGGTAGAGCGCGACCTGTGCGACCGCCTCGGCGTCAGCCGCACTTCGGTGCGCGAAGCCTTGCGTCATCTAGAGTCCGAAGGCCTGGTGGAATTCGCCGATGCCAAGGGCCCGCAGGTTGCAATCATTACCTTGGCGGATGCCGTCGATATCTATGAACTGCGCTGCGTGCTCGAAGGCTTGATCGTGCAGCTGTTCACCCTGCGCGCCAAGGCCAAGGACATCAAGGCCCTGGAAAAAGCCCTCGAGGAAAACCGCAAGGCCCTCAAGGACGGCGAGCTGCAACAGGTGATCGATTCGGTGCAGGGCTTCTACGACGTGTTGCTCGAAGGCTCTGGCAACCACGTGGCCGCCACGCAGTTGCGCCAGTTGCAGGCGCGCATCAGCTACTTGCGCGCGACCTCGGTGTCCCAGGAAAACCGTCGCGGCACCAGCAACCAGGAAATGGAACGCATGGTCCAGGCGATCAAGAGCGGCGACCCGCTCGCTGCCCACCAGGCCTGCGTCGACCACGTACGCGCCGCGGCTGCTGTGGCCCTGGATTACCTCAAGCGCAAACAGGAAGAGACCGGCAAAGTCCCCGAGATCACCCTGCCCATCGCCCTCAAAGAACCCCGCATAGGTCACTGAGCGTGTTCAGCCCAAGCTTTTGCCCGAAATGTGGCGGCAGTGACCTCGGTCACCAGCGGCCACCGGGCGATACGCATGAGCGCCTGATGTGCCGTGGCTGCGGCTATATCCACTACATCAATCCGAAGATCATCGCCGGCTGCATCATCGAGCAGGACGGCAAATACCTGCTGTGCCAACGCGCAATCCCGCCGCGCCCCGGCACCTGGACGCTGCCCGCCGGTTTCATGGAAGGTGGCGAGACCACCGAACAGGCCGCGCTGCGTGAAGTCTGGGAAGAAAGCGGCGTACGCGCGGAGATCCTCTCGCCCTACTCGATCTTCAGCGTGCCGAAGATCAGCGAGGTGTACATCATCTTCCGCGCCATCGCGCTGGAGATCACCGGCCAGTTCGGGCCGGAGACCCTCGACTACAAGTTCTTCGCGCCCGAGGACATCCCCTGGGACAGCATCTACTACCCGGCCATCCGGCAGATCCTCGAGCGTTACATCGAAGAGCGCCAGGCCGGGGTGTATGGCATCTACATCGGCAATGACGACAGCGGCAAGATCCATTTCATCCGCTGATCTCCAGACCGAACCGAGTCCCAGTGTGGGAGCTGGCTTGCCTGCGATGGCATCCACCGGGTTTACCGGATGTACCGAGGTGCCTGTATCGCAGGCAAGCC